>PLLV01000070.1 GCA_003142295.1 Syntrophaceae bacterium | reverse complement strand
TTATTTATGACGCACTACACTAGGGTTCTCATTGATGAAATCATACAATGCCTGATCGCCCATGCAGAACGTGGCAATTGTTTTTCCGTTATGGAAGGGCTTTCTTGCATTGGTTACAATTCCCTTCGGCACCATGTCTTGCAACCCGACGGGAAACATTTCCGTATGAACTCCAAGGTCATGCTTTCCCTCAAGACCCGCAATAACTGCCTCAGGAATACCACCAATTCCCATTTGTATCGTATCTCCATCATTGATCATTTCAATTACATGCTCGCCGACCTTGGATTCCACTGCTCCAGGCGGCTTTCTTGTAACTGCTGGGATCTTGGTCGAATTTTCCACAAACAAGTCGAACTCGGACACATGCATCCAGTTGTTGCCCAGAACGATCGGCATCTGGTCATTCACCTCTCCGATGGCAAGACGCAACTTTCCCAATTTTCTCCCCTTTCGAATAGCGTCCTGCGTGTAAAAATGAGTTAAGCCAAGGTTCACATAGCCCTGCTTATTGGGGGGTGTAACCATTGCCGCATACACGTCGTCCCGATTAGCATATTTATCCCCAATGTCTGCGCTCATAACGATATAAAAATCGGCAGTATTCGGTTGTCCCTGTGCACGGGCTCCCGGTGAAAAAAACGCCGAAACATAATTTATATGACCATCGATGGTGGCCATAAATTTCGGATCATAAAGTTTACAGGGGCGCACCGGCACTGCATCGAGTATCGTTACATTTCTCAATTCCTCAGCACGGCCCAGAATGGCGTTATACACGTCAGGTGAACACATACTTATGGCCATAGCAGCACCTATTGTATCACCCGATTTTATCTGTCGCGCCATCTCTCCCATAGAAACCACTTTTTTCTTGTATTCTTCTCGCACGTTCACTTTTAGGTCCTCCTTTTTTTGGATTGTCACGTACTTTTCATTTTTGAAGGTTGACCGATGCCAATTCCCATTCATAACTTCCGTGAAGATTGACAAAGATACTGCAAGCGATCGCTAATCTTTGAGGATTTCCCTTGCAATGATGAGGCGGCGGATCTCCGACGTTCCGGCGCCGATTTCGATCAGTTTCGCGTCTCTCAAGAAGCGCTGAACGGGATATTCGAGCATATAGCCGTAACCACCATGAATCTGGACTGCCTGATCCGCGATACGGCTTGCCATCTCGGCATTGAAGAGAATGGATGCTGCCGCGAGCTTATGTATCTCCGTACCCTTGCCTCCTGTACTTGCCTGTTCGGCAAGAACGGCCGCCTTGTAGCAGATCATCTTCCCAGCCTCGAGTTGGGTGTACATGTCCGCCAGCTTGGCCTGGATGAGTTGGAAGGCACCGATTGGTTTTCCAAACTGAACCCTTTCCTTGGCATACTTAATGGAGAGCTCCAGACAGGCCTCGGCGATCCCGATGGATTCCCCGGCATAGAAAGCCCTCTCCACATCGAGACCGGACATCATGACGTTAATGCCCTTGTTCTCTTCTCCGATGACGTTCTCTGCGGGAATTATACAATCCTGCAATATCAGCTCCGCCGTTGGCGAACCGCGGTGGCCATACTTCTTCAACTCCTTCGAAACGGAAAAACCGGGAAACTTTGTATCCAGGATAAAAGCGGTGATCCCTCTCGCGCCCTTTCCCTTGTCCGTCTTGGCATAGAGGACAATAGTGTTTGCCACTGACCCGTTGGTGATGAACATCTTCGTGCCGTTCACAACATAATGATCACCTTTTCTCACTGCAACGGTCTGGATATTGACGGCATCAGAGCCGGCATTAGGCTCTGTCAGTCCAAGAGCTCCGATGTGCTGCCCCGTGCAAAGGGGCGGCAGATATTTATTCTTTTGATTCGGGCTGGCATTGTGGTTGAGGTTATTGCAGCAGAGATTAGCATGGGCACCCCAGGAAAGGGCAATGGCCGGACTTGCTTTTGACAGCTCTTCCAGGACGATGATGGCGGAGATTAGATCCGCTCCGGCGCCTCCATACTCTTCAGCAACGGTGATCCCCATAATTCCCATGTTTGCCAGCTTCTGCCACATGCCATCGGGCCACTTGTCCTCTGCATCGATCTCTTCGGCGATGGGCCAGATCTCTTTTGAGGCAAAATTGCGGATGCTTTCTCTGAGCATGATGTGCTGATCGCTGAAATTGAAATCCATTTCTTCTCTCCTCGCTTTATTTCTTCATTAGAAGGCGTTAGAAATTAACCTTGTCGATCCCTTTCAGGCCCAGGATCTTTCGAGCTGGCTACGAAGGTTTCTCTTCCGGCATATTTTCGCCCAGAGCCAGACGACAGATGTCGCTGATCATGTAATTCTTCATGCCCGCCTCCCGCACTTTATTGTTGAGCGTTGCAAAGCACATAGGGCAGAGATAGACCATTGCTTCAGCACCATGGTCTTTGGCATCCTTCACGTTCTTATCACGAAAAGGTGCAAAGTTCTTGCCACGGGGGAAGAGCTTGAGATTGGGCCCCGCAACTTCAACGCCACAGCATAGGGCGTTGGTCTCGTCATACTCGCGGGCAACCCTTGTAACGCCGATTAGCTCGAATATTTCATCTAGGAACGGGTCTTTCTCAGGCGAATATCGCGAGGCACAGGGGCGCTGGTAGGCCACGTTCATGTTCAATTTCGTAATTCTGTCCTTGTGCTGTTTAAGGTAGTCCCTGAGATACTCAAACAAATGCACGAGCCTGAAGGGCATCTCGACGCCGTATTCCGGTGCAACGTCCTTAAGGAATCCATAGCAATCATCGTGGACAAAGACGATCTCCTTGGCGCCCGATTTTGCCAGATTGTCTACCATGGTTTTCAACCTCTCCCTCATGATAGACTCGTTACCCATATGGGCGAAGAGAACGTTACAAAAATAGTGTTTCCCTTTGAGCAAGGGAATATTCTCGAAGAGCTGCCCCTGGATTGCCCAAGGCATGTTGCCGGTCATCACGCAGACCGACATGGCTCTGTCTCCCTTTTCAGTGGCTTTCGGCTCACCTTCCGGTTTGAAACGCTCCGCCATCTGATCCAGCAAAACGGGATCAGCAAAATCTCCCGCTTCCTCCATCCGCTGCAAAATCAGGTCAAAAGGTCGAGCCCCCCTAGTACAGTATTCATTGCAGGCAATGCAGGTCACACAGTCATATAACCAGCTTACCTTTCCACCTTCCACCAGCTTTTTGAACTCCCGTCCCCCGCTCTCTCGATTAAAATCAAAGTAATGGCATCGCTCCAAGCATTCTCCACAGAAATCGCATTTTGATTCTTGAAACATGATCCCTCCTTTTCGTTGAGAAAACCACCTTTTCAATTGATCATGAATCTTAGTTTATTCATTACCTGTCATCTGTATGAGAGGTTGATCAACGTTGCTGATGAATTTCATGAAATTCATTATGGCCTTTTTCATCCATAGATGAGAAGGGTCGGTTCGCTCAAAAGCTAACCTTGCCCATTCCTTTCAGGCCCAGGATTTTCCTCGCATCATCTGGAGTCGCCGGATCGATGCCGAGTTCCTTCGCGATCCGGGCGATCTTCGCCACCTGTTCGGCATTGCTCTTCGCCATCACCCCCTTATCAAGATAAAGGTTGTCCTCCAGCCCGACGCGCACGTTGCCGCCGATCAGGAGGGACTGGGTACAGATGGGAAATTGGGCGCGCCCCGCCACGCAAACCGAGAATTCAAAATCGCCGATCAGCTTCTTTGCATAATCCACCAGGAACAGAAGGTTCTCGGAGCTCGGGGTGATCCCGCCCAGGACCCCCATGACAAACTGGATGTAGACAGGCTTCTTTATGTACCCCCGCTCAATCATGAAAGCGACGTTGTTGATCATCCCGGAATCATAAACCTCGAATTCCGGCTTGGTTCCGTTCTCATTGAAAATGCGAGCAAACTCCTTCATGGACTTGAAGGTGTTGGGAAAAATAAAGTCTTCCGTCATGGCCAGGTACTTGCTCTCCCAGTCATACGTGAACTCCTTGTACCGGTCGAGGGCATGAAAGAGGGCAAAATTGACCGACCCCGCATTAAAAGAGGCCAGCTCGGGTTTGAAGGTGGCCACCGGGATGAGGCGCTGCTCCGCCGTCATGCCCAACCCTCCCCCGCTCGTAATGCAAACCACCATGTTGCACTTGCTCTTGATCCGGGTGATGGCTTCTTTGAAAAGATTGATGTCGGAGATCGGCTGCCCCGTCTCGGGATTTCGCACATGGATGTGGCAGACCGCCGCCCCCGCCTCCCAGGCCTGAATCGCATCGTCGGCAATCTCCTGAGGGGTGATCGGCAAATACTTGGACATGCTCGGCGTGTGAATGCTCCCGCTGATCGCCGCCGTAATAATCGTCTTCTCTTTCATGTATGGACTCCTTTCGCGTTTGGTTACTTTTATCGTGATCCCTGCAGCTAAGGTATGTTAAGCTGGCATATCAAACATTGCCACTCCTGTGTGACCTCCCGAAGATTACCATCTTTTACTCATCCTATCCAGCCCGCAAGTAGGTCGCTTGTTTTTCTGACAGAATATGTAAAGGGTGCGACCTAAAGCCGCACCCCGGTAAAAACAGTTGCCGCGCCCATATTGTTGAATGGCAAGAATTTTACTTTGCGGTCTGATAACCCTGATCCCAATCGAATCCCGATGTCTCACCGTGTAACGCCATCTTGTAGTTCCGTCTGTCTGAGTAGGATGGATACCGTCTGGTCTTACCTTCGACGGGCAGCATGGAGACGGGGAATTTCGGGGCAAGGAGACCATTCTCCTTTGCTGCCTTTTCCAGCATCTCCCGGTCATCGGGGTGGGCAATAGAGATCAGAGCTGTCGCTCTTTCATAACCGGACAGACCGCGCAGGTTCACGATACCGTACTCCGTACAAACATAATTCGTTAATTGAGCAGGGACATCCACCGATGATCCTTCAGGCAGGAAGGGAACGATCCTCGAGGTGCCGTGCTTGCTCCTCGCAGTCATGGAGGCGACACCGCGTCCGCCTTTCGACTGTGCGCAGAAGGACACAAAATGGAAGTAACCGCCGGAGCTCGAAATCGGACGTTTTTCATAGAAACCGGCGCACTGCTGTCCGAGAAGGTCGACAGCCACGCAGTTATTAATGGCGATCATGTTGTCGAGCCTTGTGAGATTGTGCAGGTTATTGGTGTAACTGATGTCGTAGACCGCCAGGTTCTGGTTCCGATGGATTGTGTCATAGTACCACTTCACATCCACGGGGAAAGCGAAGGTCCAGACGCTCTTGCCGCGGTCGGCGGGAAGGGTCTTGTACTTATTGGTCACCTGGCCAGATTCGATCAGCTTGATGAGGCCGGCATTGAGCATCTCCGTGTGAATGCCGAGATCCTTGAATCCCGCATCCGCCATGGCGCTCACGCAGGCGGAGGGAAGCGAGCCGATTCCGAGCTGGATGATGTCTCTGTCCCTCATGATCGTCATAACGTGCTTGGCGATGGCTTCCTCTTCGGGTTTCGCCTTGATGGCCTTCTCATTGATCTGGGGCCATTTGTATTTTTCCACATCCACCTCAACCCAGTAATCGATGTCATCGATGTGGATCGTGTTGAAGCGACCGCCCTCGGCCCAGGGATAATCGCTACGGACTTCGATGACGCTCTTCTTGGCGCACTGGCTGAAGATGTTGGTGTTGTTCGTCCCGTAGGAGAAGTTGGCAAAGCCGTGCTCATCAAAGGGCGTTGCCGCGTTCCACCACCAGTCGAACCCGCGGTTTTCCTTTATCGCATTAGTGAAACGATAATGGCAGAACCACATGCCCATTGCCCATCCCCAGTGTGCCCAGTCCGTTACGTTGTTGGTATCTCTGGCCTTGCGGTTCCAGGGAAAGAAGAAATACTCATGGAAGCAGTGAAATTCCTGCATGGGGTCTGCTGCCTGAAATTCAGGATGGGGGAAAAACATGGCATAATTCCAGACCTCGATGTCTTTGAGCTTCGGGCCGACCCTCTTGGCCAGTTCCTTCATACATTCCGTCGAGTCGCCACCGGGACTACCGGGCTGAATCCAGTCTCCCGATTTGACCATGTCCAGAATCTGCTGGGGTGTTCTTTTCTTATCACGGATCTTCTGCTGAACAGGTGTTGTCATGATACCCTCCTTTTTTCATGAAAATTGATGTATTCTCTTTAGAAACGGTCCCTTACATATCGTCATTCTAAAACGATCAGTACCTGGCTCGTGGCTACCTTGTCTCCCTCGCTGACACTGACTTCCTTCACCTTGCCATCTTGAGGCGCACAAAGGGGATTCTCCATCTTCATGGCTGCAAGGATGATCAACTCCTCATCGGCTTTCACAACGTCGCCTACCTGCACCAAAACTGCCGATATCATCCCCGGCATGGGAGCTACAATATTTACGCTCATGAACTACCTCCTTCATTTTAGATTGTTTGTCATTTCCAACTGCTTTTAGTCCGGCCGTCTCGCGATGACACTACGGCCACAGGAAATTCTCTGCTTACGGAAGATCACTTCCAGGCGTCTGGGCCCCATCTTTCCGGCAACACGGCCTTCGCGGGCCACTCGGACGGAGCGCTCTGTCCCGGTTTTTCTCCCTCTTTCTCGATCAGCTTTTTCAGGCCGGGCCGGAGAAACTGTGGGTTTCCGCCTTTCGCCGTCCTCCCGTTATAGATGGCCTCGGAGCGGAGTCTGCGGCCGATGGTCTTCTCCATTTTGTTGCCAAGCCAAAGGACACGGTCCACATTGTAGCCGTGTTCGATCCCGAGTTCGTCGATCATGACGAGGAGGTCTTCCAGCGTAATGATTCCCACGTATCGGTGATCTTTGTAATAGTATTCACCGGTACCTCTGACGGGGCAGTCATCAAGGAAATTTGCCGGCTGCCCGCCCAAACCGCCCAGGGTACCCTCAAACCGGGTGTTCCCGGCATGGAGGGCCGCCAGGACCGACGCGGAGGCGACACGTTTGGTCTCGTGGAGATGGCAGAGGTGCGCTTTCGGGTTGGGCATGGCATCCATGATCATTGAGAAATACCGGTAGACCTCGGCCGCCGAGGCGGAGCCGTCGTGGTCGGCATGTTCGATGTCATTGGCGCCGATGGAGAACCAGCGTTTCGTAAACTCCACGGCATCCTCGAGCTTCGTGGCGCCGCTCAGGGGGCTTCCCCAGATGGTGCTTACGACCCCGCACATTTTAATCCCCACGTCGCGGCACTTCTTGATGCACCGCTCGGCCTCCCTCCAGTACTGGGACAGCGTGGTGCCGGAGTTTGCGAAATGATGCTCGGGGTCGGTGGAAACCATCATGAGAACGCGGTCAGGACCGATTCCCCTCTTCTTCAATTCAATGGCACGGTCCACTGCGCCCTCTCGGATCGTCACAGCGCTGAAAATGAGATCATCGTAATTGATCTTTCGCTGGGCGCACCGCTTTTTAAAACGGTCACTCCGGAAGTGGGCGAGAACGTCATCGGCATCCCTGAACTGGGGTATCGACAGGGGGCTTCCCAGATTGGTGACTTCCAACTCCTTGCAGCCGGCCAGGATGATTTCTTCGCCATAAAAGATCTTGGCGGCTGTGGAAATGAACTTCTCTTCATGCTGGAAACCATCACGGATCGTGATGTCTCCGATCATGACTTTCCTGGGCATTCTTGGAAATATCTTCCAATAATCATACTCTGTCATACACTGCGTCCTCCTAATATTTTTTCGGGGTACAACACGGTTATGTGTTACTCGCCCTTGAAAACAGGTTTTCGTTTCTCCGCAAAGGCCGCCAGGGCCTCGAGGCGGTCTTTCGTCGGAATCGTTATCTCATAGGCCTTGGACTCCAGCGGCAGGGCCACCCCGAGACTGCATTCGCTGCCGTAGTTGATGGCAAACTTCGCCTGGGCGACACCGATGGGGCCGTTCTTCGCGATTTCTCTCGCCAGATCCATGGCTGCATCCATGAGCTTATCCGGTTCTACCACCTTGCTCACCAGGCCGATCTCCAGGGCGGTTTTGGCATCGAATCGTCTTGCCGTGTATATTAACTCTTTTGCCTTCGCGATTCCCACGATCCTGGGCAATCTTTGTGTTCCTCCTCCGCCGGGGATGATGGCCAGACTCGTTTCCGTGAGGCCCATCAGAACGTCTGTTGACGCAATGCGAAGGTCGCAGGCTAATGCCAGTTCCGTCCCCCCGCCAAAAGCAAAACCGTTGATAGCGGCAATCACGGGTACCCGGGCATTCTCCACGGCGATCATGGTGCCGCGGACAGTCGCGATAAAACGTCGTACCTGATCGTCTGAGAGGGTGCGCCTTTCGGCAAGGTCTGCTCCGGCAGAAAAGGACGCCTTCTTCCCCTCCGGCGGAGGTGCTCCCGTGATGATGATGACCCTCAGAGACATGGCGAAATTAGATTCCTTGATGATGTTTCCCAAGGTCTCGATCATGTCGAAGTTCATGCAGTTCATCTCTTTCGGACGGTTCAGCGTGAGGATCAGAATCCCTTCGTCCGTCTTTTTCTGTAAAATGACATTTGACATTATGACCTCCTGATAAGAAATATTCTGTACTCGTAAACGGTTTCTCGTCGTCCCCTAAAACTTGAAGTTTCCGAAATTGGATTCCCTGACCGGCTGCAGTAGCGAGACCTCGAAAGCTAGGGACAGGGCGTCGCGGCAGTCCTTTAGCGGCAGCGTCCCGTCGTTGAAGAGCCGCGATTCCATGTAGAAGGGATGGGCCTCCCGGTTGTACTTGTCGATCATCATCTGCTG
>PLLV01000040.1:737-3097 GCA_003142295.1 Syntrophaceae bacterium | reverse complement strand
TTCGGATTTACTTCTCCCGAATATGCAAAAATGTCAGGCATCAGTTTAGAACTCCCTCAAGTGTTTGTAACGTCGCCCCGGTCTTATCAGGAGATCCGACTTTATAATCTACGACCCAATATAGTTGTCCTTGCTCAACATTTATGCCGCCTCCTTCACCATCAAATCCAGATATTCATTCGCTTCATTTACATTCAAAACGCTCACAATATTGAAAAAACGATTTCCATATTTAATACGCCAAGAGCTTTTGAAAACAGAACGGTATCGAATCCTGATCCTTCCGGTGATAACCATAACGGTTGCGTTCGCCTGGACTGTCTCATTTGCTGATAGGGGCCAGATAGCGGCCCAAATTTGAGATTGATCAACCCATGAAGTGACAAATCCGCCCATCCCATCAGACACCTTAGTTTGATATTGAATCGTTATTCTTTTATTAAGATCTGCAGGAGAAGTTACTGCTACAACCCTCTGGGCTTCTTTTCTCCCTAATAAATTAGTAATTCTCTGAGATTCTTTACTCATTAGAACTCTTCCCACAAACGATAACTTGACAAAAGTTTTTCGATAACGTCATCCAGAATATCACTGCGATCCCCGTGATAATATAAATCCTCGGCTGCTAATTTAATCGCACTTTTTATATTCGATGGAACTAAGGCTGCGGTAGTCCACCCGCAAACGAATTCAATCGTTATAGGATTGGAAGGCCAAAGCATACCGGTAGGCCAGACAACACCATACGGCAAAACTATCTTTCCGCATTGATTGCCATTTTTTTCAACGATATAATCAACATCCTCAACCAGGATATATTCCGTCCCTGCACTATCTTTCCATTTGACACTGGTTATAGTTTGCAGATTCCCGAACGGAATTTTGATATAATAACTCTCCAAATAAGAATTGTTGTTTAACATGAACATCCCCCCTCCAGAATAATCCCTGGAAGGAATGCCCCGATAACCTGTACGACCGGGCCAATTCTGAAGATAATAGTACCATGTCGCTGTGATGATCTGCCTCCGGGTGATGTCTTCCACATGTTCCCTGGCCGCCACAATGATCGCGTTCAAAAGGTCATCTTCCGCAAACATCGGATTAAGGCGGATCACCGTGGTGCTGAATGGGCAAACCGCAGTCTGAATATATCCCGCCGTCCTGATGTATCGCCTTGTCCCAGTATATGCCACCTTAAAGGTCTGGTTATCATTAGCCGTGGATACCTGAGCGAAAGCATTTGGCGTACTGGCCGGCCAGTCATTCCATGTAGCCCCATCATCGGAATCCTGAATCTTTACATCAAGGGTGCCCGTCGTGAATGTTCCGGCTTCAAGAGTTACCACCGCCTGATATCCGAGGACTTCAACCTTTGCCGGAGTGAAAGTCGGATATGCCGTGCCCTGATCTGCGTCAGCAGTACCGTTCGATATGTGTTCGCCGAGGGTAAAAACTCCGGTCCTGTTTTTGACAATATAGGTGAGTGCGGTCAACTTCTCCACGACCACGCAGGCTTTCGTGCTTGTGGCCCCGGTCAATGTATCGCCAGCCGCCCATCCAGCCCCACCTGGGGCAACGTCGAGCGTCAAAAGTTCATAAAAGAGCGTATATCCGGCATTGACTATGTGGACGGCCGGAGGAATGAGCTGGGTTTCGTCAATATTAGAAGAGAAACTCCCCGAATCTAAGCGAAGGTGGAGCTTTAATTCGCTCAAGGAAATTGGTTCAAATGTGGGGGCCAAATATTGGACTACTTTCATCGTTTCTTTTTCCTCTTAGCCTTGCGTCGCAATCGTTTCTCTTTCTTGGCGGCTTCCATCTGCCGCAGGCGGCCGGTTTTCATTTAATATCCCGTGCAGAACTGCCAATGCATGGGATCGAGTCTGTGTACAAAATCTCCCCCATAAGCAAACCCCGCATCCTTAAATATCTGCACTATGTCATCAGAGAAACGTGCTGTGCTTCCTAACGGGTATTTATCTTCTTCGAGGTCTATTGCGATTGCCCAGCAATGCACAGATGGCTTTGTAGTACTTCCCCGCTCTTTTCTGACCTGATAAATCCCTCCATAGTTCTTCACCTGATCGCATAATCCCCTTTTCTGTATTTCCTGAAACACCTGTGTAAAATTATCTATAAGTAGGTAATGGCATCTGGCATGAACCACCGTCTGCCCGTTATAGAGAAGTGCATAGGGCATAGGGAACGCCCTGATATATTTATTCTCAAAATTTGGATCGTCAATACTGCCGAAGACCTGATTGATTTCCGCTAATCCGTTTGGTGTTTTATCTAACATTATTACACCTCAAATATCCGCATTGCTCACAGACTATGGAATACGCCGCATTGAGATG
>PLLV01000040.1:0-686 GCA_003142295.1 Syntrophaceae bacterium | reverse complement strand
GTTGCATGGCATGATCTCCTTTACGGTTTGACTTCTTCCGGTGGTATATCTGTTTTCTGAACTGTGCTTGCTATCGTAGTTTCGGTCTTGGTTTCTTCTGTCACAGTTTGCTTTTTCATCCCCGGAAATCCATATAGCCAACCCTGAATCAGACAGAGAATCTGGTCAGTCTTGTTTGACGGGTTGAGCTTTGCGAGGACATTCAGGACAGTCACAAGCAACGAAATCACAAGGAATATCATTATCGAGTAATCGTTCGCAACCGTTGACCACCAGAGATTTGAAAATAACCCTGTAGCTTGGTCAATTTGTACTTGCATTTCATTTCTCCTTTCTTAATTCTGCAATTCGTTTTATTATCGGCGCAGCACTATTGTAAAATGCCGTAGCGTTCTGAAAGTTATAGGTCAGGGTCTCCAGCTCGACAAGCAACCTCTCAATTTTCTTCCATGTTTCGTAGTTCACGTATCTGTATTTAGACGGTCGTCCACGGGATAGCCGTCCACCTTCCCCCGAAAAGCAAACCTACCCCCCATTGCCACACCGAGCCAAATTTCGTGCCTTTCGGCGTTGCTTATCGCTTCTTCCTGTCCGAGAGCCTTATAGAAGTTATTTTCCCACGACATAGCCTCATAGAAAGTAGAATCGGCTTCCTTGCGGGTTACGATCTCGCCGTTGTAGATACC
>PLLV01000112.1 GCA_003142295.1 Syntrophaceae bacterium | reverse complement strand
TTAACTAATAAGTGAATGAGTGTTGAGGTATCATATGACAGAGAAAAAGTGGCCAGAAACCTGGCAAGATACAAATCCGGGGCTCATGATATTCAAACCTGGAAGCTCACGGTCATATTTGACCGGAGGCTGGAGGGCACAGAAACCTATCTGGGATAATACGAAATGCATCAAGTGCGGCGTCTGCTATCTGTTCTGTCCTGAAGCGTGCATAACGGAAGACGCGGAAGGGTTCTTTATGGCAGATCTGAATTACTGCAAGGGCTGTGGCATTTGCTACCACGAATGCTGGCCGCGCGCCATAAAGATGGTAGAGGACTGAGGAGGGATACGTTATGTCGAAACGAATTGGAATGGAAATTGCTCTGGCCGCGGCAGAAGCGGTCGCTTTATGCAGACCCGATGTGATTGCGGCTTATCCCATCACGCCTAACACACATATACCTGAACACCTGGCAGAAATTGTTGCCGACGGGCATCTTGACTGCGAATATATCGCTGTGGAATCCGAGCATTCGGCGCTGAGCGCCTGTACGGGAGCGTCGGCAGCGGGCGCCCGCGTCTTTACGGCGACAAGTTCACAGGGACTGCTGTATATGTATGAAATCGTTCCGGTCGTGCCGTCCATGAGGCTTCCTGTTATCATGTGCCTTGGCAACAGGGCGATATCGGGTCCTATCAACATCTGGAACGATCACAGCGATTACATGTGTGTGAGGGATCTGGGTTGGATTTCAATGTTCGCGTCAAACGGCCAGGAAACCGTCGATATGTGCATCCAGGCCTTCAAGATCGGTGAGCATGCGGATGTTATGCTGCCGGTGCTTGTAAATCTGGACGGTTTCCAGCTTACCCACGTGGTGGAGGCGATGATAATGCCGGATCAGGAGGAAGTAGACAAGTTCCTCCCGCCGCGAAAACCCTTCGCAGCCCTGCATCCGGACAATATTGTTTCCATGGGAACTCTGGGGCTCCCGGATATCTATAACGAGGCAAAAAAGGCCAATGATGAGGCGCTCATCAATTCGAAGAAGGTCATCCTTGAAATATGGAAAGAGTGGGAGAAGATGTTCGGCCGCAAGTATGAACCCATAATGTCTTATAAGGCGAATGATGCCGATGTACTCATGCTTACCATGGGGTCCATGGGTGAAACAGCGCAGGTTGCCNNTAGACCTGAAGCTTTACAGACCATTTCCTGCGGATGAATTGAAAAAGGCAGTGAAAGGATGCAAGAATCTGATTGTTATAGACCGGGCGGTTATGTCTGGGGGTGCGGCAGCTCCTGTCTGTGCCGAAGTGAAATCTGTCCTTTATGATGAGCCGGATCGTCCCGTGATAACGAACGATATCATCGGCCTCGGTGGTCGCGACGTACGGGTCGAAGACTTTATAAAAATCTTCAAGAAGGCAGCCAAGGCTAAACCCGAAAGAGCATATGAAATTTATGGAGTAAGGGGATAATCATGAAGAGTATTATAGAAAATTTTGATTTGTTTGCCCCAAAGCTGGTTGATAAAGAGGAATATTACAGTTCAGGACATCGCGCCTGCCAGGGTTGCGGTGAAGCATTAGCAATCCGCCTGATGGCAAAGGCTTTGGGTAAAGATACGGTAGTGACCAGTGCNNGTGGGTGCCGGTGTTGAGTCCGCCTTAAAAGTCCTCCGCAGAAAGGGAAAAATCGCGGACAGGGATATAAAGGTGGTTTCCATCGGAGGTGACGGAGGGTCCTTTGACATCGGTTTCCAGGCCATTTCCGGAGCCATGGAGCGCGGTCACAACATGATCTATATCGTCTACGACAATGAAGCCTACATGAACACGGGCATTCAGCGTTCCGGCGCAACGCCCTACGGGGCATCGACAACGACGAGACCCGCGGGCAAGGAAAGCGTCGGAAACACTACGTGGAAGAAGAACATGGCCGAGATCATGGTGGCCCACAGGGTGCCCTATGTGGCCACGGCTTGCCACAGCTACCCTTTTGACTTCATGAACAAGGTCAAAAAGGCAAGGAAAGTGAACGGTCCTGCCTTTATTCACTGTCTTGCCGTCTGCCCGACAGGATGGCGGTGTCCGTCGGATGCATGTATCAAGATGGGCCGTCTCGCTGTTGAAACGGGTGTGTTCCCGCTGTACGAGGTGGAAAACGGGAAATACAAAATGACCATCGAGATGCCCAAGAAGCTCAGGCCCATGGAAGACTATCTGAAGCCTCAGGGGCGATTCAGGCATCTTAAGCCGGAAGATATTAAGATTTTCAAGGAAATGGCAATGCTTGAATACAATAAAGTGTTGGAGAGGATTAAGCATTCAAAATCCTGGTCAGAGATGGCAAGTTAAGGTGTTAATTATACGGGATAAGGTGATTGAAGTATGAAGACAGCGAAGACCAAAAAGAAATCGGTTAAAGACATCATAAAGAAATATGATGGCGATAAGACGGCAATGATAGCCATCCTTCAGGATGTCCAGGAAGAATTCAGATATCTACCAAAGGAAGCACTTTCCTCTATTAGTAAGCAGATGGAGGTGCCCCTTACCAGGATTTATGAGATTGCAACGTTTTACAATGCTTTCAGCCTCAAGCCTCGGGGCAGGAACCTAATTGAGGTATGCGCCGGGACGGCATGTCACGTTCAGGGGGCAGCCAATCTGATGGACAGGCTGGAGAGAGATCTGAAGCTTTCTTGTGGCGAAACGACGAAAGATAAAAAGTTTACCCTCGAAGAGGTCAGATGTCTCGGATGTTGCAGTCTGGCTCCTGTCGCGCGGATAAGCGGTAACATTCATCCTAATTTAACGCAGGACCAAATTCCGAAGGTTTTGACAAATTATAAATAATAGGGGTGGAAAAGTGAGTAAGATCAATACACTTGAAGATTTAAACAAGGCAGCGAAAAGAGGGCTGGAAGCGATCATCCCGTCAAAGACGAAAATCATGGTCGGGATGGGGACGAGTGGGATTGCATCGGGGGCACAGGCTGTTTACGATGCCCTGGCTGAAGAAATAAAGAAACGGAAGCTGGACATCATCCTGAGTAAAACAGGTGCTATGGGGATGGATTGCATAGAGCCCCTTATCGATGTCGTGCAACCGAATAAACCACGTTTGGCATATAGCAAGATGACCGCCAAGAAGGTACCGGAAGTTATCGACCAGATTGTAAAAGGTGCCGTGAATGGCAACAAACCCACTTACAGAATGGATGAGGAAGACTTCATCTGTCTGAATGAAAAAAAGCCCTATTTTAAGGGTGCCGTTCCGAAAGATCTGGCAGATGTTCCAAAGATAGGGGATATCAAATTCTATAAGAAACAGATGAAGTTGGCAACCAGAAACTGCGGGATGATCAATCCTGAGAGTATTGATGAATACATCGCAAAGGGCGGTTACGTCAGCCTTTTTAAGGCCCTCACCAAAATGAAACCGGAAGAGATCATTGAGGAAATCATTGCCTCAGGGCTGAGAGGCCGTGGAGGTGGAGGATTCCCCGCCGGTATAAAGTGGCAGACATGCAGACGCGCGCATGGAGACATTAAGTACGTGATCTGCAATGGCGATGAAGGAGACCCCGGCGCTTACATGGACAGAAGCGTTATGGAAGGAGATCCCCACAGTGTCATCGAAGGAATAATTATAGGTGCGTTTGCCATTGGTTCTGGCCAGGGATTTATTTATGTCAGAAACGAGTATCCCTTAGCTGTGGCCAATCTGCAGAGGGCAATTAACCAGGCGAGAGAATATGGTTTCCTCGGAAAAAATATTCTCAATACAGGGTTTGATTTTGATCTGAAAATCAGCAAGGGAGCCGGCGCATTTGTTTGTGGTGAATCGACAGCGCTGATGACGTCTCTGGAGGGAAAAGCGGGAGAGCCGAGAGCAAAATATATACACACCGTTGAGCATGGTCTGTGGGACAGACCCTCCAATCTGAATAATGTGGAAACGTGGGCGAATGTGCCGGCGATTATCAGCAGGGGCGCGAAGTGGTTCTCCAGTATAGGCTGTAAGAATAATTCAGGAACGAAGGTCTTTTCCCTTGTCGGGAAGATAAGTAATATCGGGCTGGTCGAAGTGCCTATGGGGATACCTCTGAAGGATATTATCTATGAAATCGGCGGTGGGATTCCCGGCGGCAAAAAATATAAGGCCGTTCAGACCGGTGGTCCGTCGGGTGGTTGCTTACCCGACAAGCTGATAGATATTTCTGTTGATTTTGATTCTCTGTGGGAAGCAGGCTCCATGATGGGTTCCGGTGGTATGATTGTCATGGATGAAACGACCTGTATGGTCGATATCGCGAGGTATTTCATCGATTTCCTCGAATTTGAATCCTGCGGTAAGTGTGTTCCCTGCCGGGAAGGGGTTCACAGGATGAATGAAATCCTGCATGACATCTGTGATGGAAAAGGAAAGAAGGGTGACGTTGAACTTCTGGAGTCCATGTCCAAGGGAATCGTCGATGGTGCCTTGTGCGCCTTGGGCAGCACGGCTGCGAACCCGGTTTTGAGTACCATCAAATACTTCCGTAATGAATATGTTGCTCACGTTCGGGACAAGAAATGTCCTGCCGGTGTTTGCAGGGCTCTGATCCGTTACAGCATCAGCAAGGAAAAATGTACGGGATGCGGCGTTTGCCTGAAGAAGTGTCCTACCGTGTGCATAACCGGTCAAAAGAAAAAGCCACATGTGATTGATCAAACAGTATGTATCAAGTGCGGTGTCTGTAGGGAAAGCTGTAAATTTGACGCAATAATCGTAGAATGAAGGTAGGGGAAATGGTAAACTTTATCATAGATGGTAAGAAGGTTGAGGCTGAGGAAAGTGCAACGGTACTTCAGGTTGCCCGTAATAATGGCATAGTGATTCCAACCCTGTGCTGTCATGAGTCAGTTGCTCCATCAGGAGCATGCCGCCTCTGTGTGGTTGAGGTCAAGAAAGGCAAGAGAACGAGGATCGTGACTTCATGCCTGTATCCTGTTGATGAAGGTTTAGTTGTTGAAACGAAAACCGAAAGGGTTTTGAATGTCCGGCGTCTCGTTATGCAGCTTCTCATGGCAAGGTGTCCTGAGTCCGACGTGCTTAAGAATATGGCTAAAGAGATGGGCATTGAACCGCAACCCGCCTTTCATCCTGAAACAGACAAAGGGAAGTGCGTACTATGCAGACTTTGTGTTAAGGCCTGTGAAGATGTTGTGGGTGTGAGTGCCATTGGCTTGTCTGGCAGAGGCAAAGACAAAAAAGTTGGCCCCCCCTTCGTCGAGGATTCCAAAACCTGTATCGGATGCGGTGCGTGCGCGTATATCTGCCCGACGGAGCATATCGTCATGGAGGCAAAGGACGGCAAGCGGAAAATATGGGGACGTACGTTTAAGATGCAGTCCTGCGACAAGTGCGGCAGATATTTTGCCCCGGTTGACCAGATAAAGTGGATTAGCAAGAAAACGGGGACTCCGCTTAGCGAACTCGTGACCTGCATAAGCTGCAAATAAGGAATACAATTGGAAATGCCTGTATAGGCATAAGCTATTTGACGTGGTGGCACAGTCAGAAATGAGTGAAGCCCCGGTGATATTTTTCACTGGGGCTTTTTTATTCGTGCGCCCCCTCATGGCATTTGTCACTGCTCCTGGCATCCTGCAGTCGAATGATATTGACATATATGATGAGCCACTCTATATTTTACTTACAAAACACGAAATCTTTTGCACATATTGATCAAAAGGCTGCAAAGGGGGAACGACAGATGGGCAAAAAAATAGACAGGATAACGGTCGATATGAATGCGGCCCTGCTGCCCGAGGATCTGGAGAGGTATAAGGCAAAGGCAATGGAATTGGGCGCCACCCGGGCCACAATTGTAAGCGTGAAAGAGATTCCCGTGGATGAAAGAATTGTGCTGAAATGTCAGATACCGCGGTGTTTTGGATACGGCACCAGTGTGCATTGCCCGCCCCACACATTGAAACCGGCAGAGCTACGGGACATATTGAAGGGGTTCCAGTGGGCCGTCTTTTTTACCCTGGATGTTCCGCCCGAGGTTATAGTCAGAGACAGGGCCACGATAAAAGAAAGAGAGGCAGCATATCGGAAAATATTTGACATCGTCAATGAGATCGAATCCATGGCTTTTTACAATGGCCACTATCTGGCTTTCGGCTTTGCAGCCGGCTCCTGCCGGCATACGTTCTGCAGCCAGCAGGAGAGCTGTCAGGCCATGGAGGGGAAGAGGTGCAGGATATCTCTCCGCTCCCGGCCTTCCATGGAAGCCGTAGGTATTGATGTTTATAAAATGGCCGCTGCAATTGGGTGGGACATCTACCCTATAGGCAGCAACGCCAAACCGGAAGAGATATCCAAAGGCACTCTTGCGGGAATCATCATTATACAATAATCTGTCCCCCGATGTCTCAATCTCGTTCGGGAAAAGGCCTGCCAGATGTTTGAGAAAAAAATATCTGACTCCAAGTTGACTGTTATCAGAACTTCAAAAAAGAATTCCGGTCAAATATATGACCTTGAAAGGCGCATATTCAGGGTGAATGAATGCTTCTCGCGATCGCAACTGCGATATCTTATATTTTCACCAAATGCCTCTTTTTTTCTTCTTCGTAATAATAACTTTTCTGTCGGATTTGGCATCGCCTTAAGGAACAAGTTGAGAAATGGTCAATATAAGGGAAGAATCTATTCTATTGGTGCACTTCCGGCATACAGAAGCATTGGCGCGGGCAAGCTCTTATTGGATGCGATGGAAAAATACCTGATTAAATCTAATGTTTCATTTATCGTTTTAGAGACGCTGAAAGGTAAAGGCGGAGCAGAATTTTTTTTCACCAAGCACGGTTACATGGAATCGAAATTTCTTCCCAATTATTATCCTTACGGCGACGCTGTGCGAATGAGAAAAACTGTTGCAACAGGGTAATCGCTATACAGTGCAAATAAAAGGTCGGAGAGATGTCGCCTGGCGAATCGGCTCTCGCCAGCCAATAATCTTTCGGCAGATGCTTTCGCTTCCTCCGGGCTACAATATTTAGAGGTTGCTGTTCGGTTTCAGCCGTCGCATCTGGGGTTTTTAAAAAAGTCATTTGCGGGGTGTATAGAAAATGTTTCTCAGCCATAAGTGCGGATATCCAGTTGATAGAGGGCGGCCTCGCCATGTTTCAGACATTCTTTGAGGACCTCTTTTCCGGCTGCCTTGCCTTTGAAATATGTCAATATGACCCTGCACCTTTCCCGCGCAAACTGGCTGGCCGTCTCTCTGCCGATCCCCAAACTTGAACCGGTGACAAGAATGGTTTTACCTTCCAGATTCATTGGCCTTCCTCATGGATATAAAAACCTTTAGCGCCTTGCCGCCTTTTCATTCTCTTTTTTTTCCGTTGCGCAATAGATGCCGCCTTCTTCGAGTCCGCCTGTGAAGCAGTTATTGCACGAAATGCACCTAGCCGGTCTCCGGTCGCCTTGCAGCCAGCGATTGGCCAGACCGGGCTCCCAGATGAGCGGCCTGGCCAGGGCAATGTAATCCATACCATCATCCCGGATGGCTTTCTCGACAACTTCGTATGATCTGAATCCACCCACTACGATTACCGGGCAGTTGACTGCCCTCTTGATTCGGCGGGCCATTTCAAGATTATACGCCTCTCTCTCCGGTTTTGTTATTTTGATGCGCACCGGGCTTTTTCCACCGGACGACGGGGTGCCGGCGGAGACTTCTATGGCATCCATGCCCGCTTCCGAAAGTCTCCTGGCTGAGTAGATTGCGTCTTCAATGTCCAGTCCTCCTTCTATAAAATCTGCGGCGTTAAGCTTGATGAGCACAGGATAATCCGCGCCGACTGTCTCCCTAACCTTTCGATACACATCGAGGAGAAACCGCGCGCGATTTTCAATGCTGCCGCCATATTCGTCGCCACGGCGGTTGGTGAGAGGAGAAAGGAACTGGTTGATCAGAAAGCCGTGAGCTCCATGCAGTTGCACGGCATCGAATCCCCACGCCTTTACGCGACGAGCCGCATTCCCGAATGCCGCAACGATCTGCTTGATTTCATCCTTTGTGAGTTCCTCCGGTACCTCTGGAAACTGCTCAACCTTAGCTGCTGAAGGGGCAAAGGGCTTGCGGCCGGCGGTCTTTGTATCTGTCTGGCCGCCGCCATGAACTACCTGGACGGCTATCTTTCCCCCCGCATCGTGTACAGCCTTTGCCATGCGCTTGAATGAATCCGCAAAGGCATCGGTATATATACCCATCTGGCCGGGCAAACTCTTGCCGTCCGTCCGTACATATGCATAGCTCGTAATGATGAGGCCGATACCTCCTCGTGCCAGGTTGCGATATAAGGTGATGAGCTTCTCTCCCGGCCTGCCATCCTGATCGCACATCCCCTCCCACGTAGCGGATCTTATCAACCTGTTGCGCATTGTCATGCCATTAATTTTCGTTTCTTCAAATATCGCAGCCATCTTTCCCTCCTCGGTCGGCTTAGGTCAATCTGCAGAATCGGGTATAACGAACGATCCGACTCATCCATCGCCACCATCAATTACTGGTTAAAATATACATGAATCGGACAATTTTAGGAAGAGCAACTTGCGGGAATCTGCATGTCATATAGCTTTCTTCGTGAGAGGCGGATATGCACTCCGTCTGTATGTGATGAAAAATCTATTTACGACAGCAATCGTGCACAAGACATTTTCTTCTTTAGAAAAAGATTGACAAGAAATTTCTCTTATTATAGTTGTATATACAACCAAATCAGGAATAATATCTTATGAAGAGAACTGGCGAAAGATTATCGCTTATAAGAAGTATGTCGCAACAGTGCATTGCCGTACGGATAAGGCTGCTCAGCCGCATGGTGACCAACATCTATGATTCGGCCTTGAGCCCGTTTGGTGTCAAGCTCAATCAGATAAGCATACTGGTCTTCGTCCATCTGGCGGGCGATGTTGGATATGATTCCTTGTGCAGACAGCTGAAGATGGAAAAATCAACAGCCAGCAGAAATATAGAGCGCATGAAAAAAAAGGGATGGCTTGATATCGTATCCGTCAAGGAAGAAAGAAGGAAATTCTTAAAGATCACTCCTGCCGGAGAGTTTCTTTTGGGAAAGGTGCATGGAGTATGGGAGGACGCACAAAAAAAGGCCCTAAATCTGCTTGGAGAAGAGGGGACGGAAGTCCTCTGCGGTATCGCAAACGGAATTTGGAAGAAAGATAAGGAGCTATAAGAATTCTAACGAAAAAATTGTATATATGGAGAGGGGGAATAATATGAAAAAAAGTATCAAAGAATTTGCATTAAACCTTGAGGTTGACGATGTGGGAGTAGCGGCTGCTGCTGATTATCATAGTCCCCGCTCGCCGAAGCTCGACACCATTTTCCCCGGTGTAAAATCGATCATTGTCATGGCCTACAAAGAACCGTCAAGCTGTGAGAGTTCTAATATGCAGGTGGCCATGAGCGGCAGACTGGATGTGATGGCATTTTCGCGGTCGTGCAACTATAGAATGAGCCGTTTTCTCGAGAGGGAATTTGGCGCGACGGCGATGGCCACTCCTGTTTCCTATCCCCTGGAAATGAGCATTGAAACCATGGGCTCCATCGGTGATGTCTCACTCAGGCATGCGGCGATTGCGGCTGGTCTGGGGGTCTTCGGCAGGCACAACCTTGTCATCCATCCTAAACTCGGTACGCGCGTGATCTTCACGGCTATACTGACCGATTTAGAGATCGCATCCGATGCCCCGTGTAAAGAGGAGCTATGCATTCAATGCGATGTCTGTGTCGAGCAATGCCCCGCCGGGGCTCTTGATGAAGTAAACAGGACGGACGTGGCAAAATGCCTCCGCAACTCGCAGCCCTACGGTATAGGCAGGAGTATCCGCTTCTGGTCAAAGTTCGCTGATGGCACACCTGAGGAAAAGAAGAAGATGGTCAAGGACGTGGATTTCTGGCGCATGTATCAGGCCGGGTTCATGGGTTTCCAATATTTCTGCTGGAACTGTATGAAGTCCTGTCCGGTGGGGCAGAAACAAGAAAAAGCATCAATACAAAAATAGCGCTTGCAATGTCATCCGTGTGCAGGCGGGAATCGAGCCATCACAGACGATCATAAACGCAGTTATCAGGCAATATGTCGGATTTGGAACAGACATGTCAAGCTGCGAGGAAAAGATTATATCTGTAGGCCGGCAGCGAAACAAAAAGGCTGCGGGGTGAGACTATGGATAATGAACACGTTTTTTTAGAGGCATGTCATGACGTAGTGGGCTTCGGTTCGGGACTCGGCAATCTTGCTTGCGCAGATGAATGGGTATGGGCCTCTGCCAGAGGTTTGTCTAAGATTTGCCAGATATTCTTTCTGCAGCCGCCTGGGCTTCCTCGTATACCTTCCTCAGGGGAATCCCCTTTCTTACGGCGATCTCTCGGCAGTCTTCGTATTCCGGGGATATAATCCTTTTCTCCGTGTCTATATGGCTAACCTTTACCCTTACTGGTCCAAATGACGTCTCCACAGTGATCAGCTCTCTCGGGAGTTTTCGCCTCTCCAGACGCTGAAATCTGATCCCCAAAGAAGTGGTTTCTGCGAAGATTATGGAAATGGTCTCATCCAGTTTATCCGGTGTAATCAAGATGCTAAGCAGCGTCCCCGGCCTGTTCTTCTTCATGAATATGGGCGTCATGAAGACGTCGAGGGCGCCTCTTTCCTGGAGTCTCTCCAAGGCGTAGCCGAGAATCTCGGGATTCATGTTGTCGATATTAGTTTCGATGAGGATGACCTCGTCTTGCTCGTATTCCTGCTTTACTTCGGTCTCGCCTATCCAGACCCTGAGCAGGTTCGGTATTTTCAAATCCCTGCTGCCGGCGCCGTAGCCGATGCGTTCAATTTTCATCTCCGGGATGGTACCGAAGCTTTGCACCACGTGTTTGAGAATTGCAATCCCCGTCGGTGTGACAAGCTCTTTATCGATACTGCTCGCATATACGGGTATGCCCTTAAGCAACTCGAGGGTGGCTGGTGCGGGAAGAGGCAGGACGCCATGGTCGCATTCAACGAATCCTGTCCCCACGGGAATCCTGGAGGCGTACATAGTTTCGATGCCCAGCATCTTCATGACTATGAGGGACCCAACAACGTCAACAATGGAATCCAGTCCGCCGATCTCATGAAAATGAACGTCTCCGGGATTGGTGTTGTGGATCTTCGCTTCGACATGAGCGAGGTCGCGAAAGATTGATTTGGCCTTCGCCTTGATGTCATCTGCCAGGCCACTGTTATCCATGATCTTCTCAATGTCCGTCAGATGCCTCTCAGCGTGGCTGTGGTCTGCATCGACAAAAAACCTGGTTCCTGAGAGCCCTCTCCTGGTTGTTTTTTCGGCCTTCAGGGTGAATCCGGAAATCTTCAGTTTTCCCAGTTCTGATTCAAGCTTATGTAAATCAGCTCCGGCGTCAATCAGCGCTCCCAGTATCATGTCTCCGCTGACGCCTGTGAAACAATCGAAATAGGCTATCCTCATTTTTCCTCACCCATATGGTTTATAAGACTTGCAAAGTATCCAGCCCCAAATCCGTTATCAATGTTCACAGTCACCGAGCCTGGTGAACAACAGTTCAGCATGGACAGCAACGCGGCCAGGCCTTCGAAACTGGCGCCGTAGCCCACACTGGTCGGGACGGAAATCACAGGACTATCGACAAGTCCACCAATTATGCTTGCCAGTGCCCCTTCCATGCCGGCCACCACTACTATGACGTTCGCATTGAACAGCTTCTCCCTGCTGTCGAAAAGTCTGTGCACCCCGGCAACACCGATGTCGTAGACCCTATCGACGGCATTCCCCATGATTTCTGCCGTAACTGCCGCCTCCTCCGCAATCGGCACATCGGAGGTCCCGGCGGTTACCACGAGGATTGTTTTGGTGGATTTCTTCTTTCTTTTTTTTCCAACCAGGACGATTTTGGCCGTTTCGTAATAGACTGCGTCCCTCCTAACTTTCCTGATGGTTTTAAATACCGCCTTATCGGCTTTGGTTGCCATGATAAATTTCGTTTCCGGTGAGAGGCTTTCTACAATTCTCCTGATTTGTTCGATAGTTTTTCCCTGGCACAATATCACTTCCGGGAAACCCCTCCGCAAGTCCCTGTGAGTATCGATTTTGGCGTCGCCCAAATCCTGGTAGGGAAAAGACCTTAAAGCCCTCAGTGCGTCATCGATCCCCATTCTTCCGGTTCTAACGTTTTCTAAGAGTTTCCTGATTTTTTCTCTGTCCATCTTTAGTCCTCTTCCTTCAATGGTTCATTCATGCTGCCCATCCTGTATCCCTGAATATCCAGAGCGACATATGCATATCCCAGCGCCTTGAATTTTTCCACAATCAGATTTGATATCTCCTCGTCGAGAAATATGGGCATATCTGCGCGCAGCACTTCTATTCTGGCAATGCTGCCGTGGTCTCTGACCCTCAATTGCCGGATTCCAAAACCTGCCAGGAACTCTTCCGCACGACCGACACGCAAGACCTTCTCTTTCGTGATTTGAGTGCCGTATGGAAACCTAGTTGATAGACAGGGCAGCGGAGGCTTGTCCCACGTAGGGAGATTCATCTCCTTCGATAGTTTTCTGATGTCTTCTTTTGTGAAACCTGCCTCCTTAAGCGGGCTCCTGACGCCAAACTCCGCAACCGCTCTCATTCCCGGGCGGAAATCCCTCTCATCATCACACGTTGAACCATCTATGATAGAGTTCAAACCGTGACGATTTAACAGTCCCGTAAGCTTCGTGAAAAGCTCCTTCTTGCAGTAGTAGCATCTTTCCGGGGGATTGGATGAGAAATTCGGATCATTAAGTTCATCTGTATACACAATAATGTGCTGTGCGCCGATTACTTCCGCGTTCTTCTTGGCCTCCCGGAGTTCTTGTGGTGTGTATGTTTCCGAACTTGCAGTGACGGCTACGGCCTTGTCACCCAAAACGGTTGTGGCAATCTTCAGCAGGAAGGTGCTGTCCGTGCCCCCGGAATAGGCAATAAGGACGCTCTGCATATCACTTAGTATCTTTTCCAGTGATTCCAGTTTTGATGAAAGCTCTGTCATAATCTGCCGCCGTAATAATAGTTGTTTTGGTGTAGACTGTATTATCTATCATCTTAGGCGACAAGTTGTCAACATGTTGACATTCCAGCGAGAACTTTTTTCTTTGACAGATTTGTGCGGGTGAAGTAGTTTTATGGAAATGGACCAAGACTGGTCATTAAGGGAAAAAGCGGAGGAAATATTATGAAAAAAATCTTAGTGTGCTGGCTTTCAGTTATCATGCTCCTTCTTGCCGTCGCAAGTTCCTTGACAGCGGCAAGTTCTCCGCCTGTGGTGGGTGGAACACTGCCGGACATAAAGCTTCCCATACCAAAAGATTCTGCGGAAAAAAACTATCTTGATCTTGGCTTCTTCGGATTCGGCACTTTCAAGATTCCGGAGATCAAGGCCAAATTGGTTATTATTGAGATTTTCAGCATGTACTGCCCCTATTGCCAGGGGGAAGCGCCAAACGTGAATCAGTTGTATGCAAAAATTGACGATAATCCGTCTCTCAAGGGTAAGATCAAGATCATTGGTATCGGTGCGGGAAATACGTCCTATGAAGTTGGAACCTTCAGAAAGAAATACAACGTGCCTTTTCCCCTCTTTGCCGATGGAGATTATGTCATTCATAAAATGGTCGGGGAGGTGAGGACGCCATACTTTATTGGCGTGAAAATAAATCCTGACGGCAGTAATCGGGTTATTTACTCCAAACTCGGTGCCCTTGGCGGAGTTGATGATTTTCTCTCCACATTGATTAAATTGTCCGAACTATAATAGGAGGGTTAGTATGAAAACGAATAATCGGCTTATCCTTCTCGGTCTGATAGGAATGGCTATTCTGCTTTTTCCGTGTGCTCAGAGTGCCTTCGGTCTCTCTGATGCGTTTAAGAATAATATCTATAACCCCGGCTTGCTCAAGCCTACGGATAGTGTTTTGAAGCTCAAGGTGGGAGATCGGGCACCTGATTTTACCCTGAAAGCAGTATCGGGGGAGACCGTTTCTTTGAGACAGTACCGGGGTAAGAAGAATGTTGTCATCTCTTTTGTCCCCGCAGCGTGGACGCCTGTCTGCTCGGACCAGTGGCCGGGCTATAATATCGTGAAGGACATATTTGACAAGCATGATGCCTTGTTGCTGGGCATCTCCGTGGATAATATCCCCACTTTGTTTTCCTGGACGAACCAGATGGGGAATTTGTGGTTTCCTGTGCTCTCTGATTTCTGGCCGCATGGCAAGGTCGCGGCAAGTTACGGAGTCTTGCGATCGGACGGGGTATCCGAACGGGCGTTGTTTGTGATCGATAAGAAAGGTATCATACGTTACATAGATGTTCACGACATTAACAAGAGACCCCCGCTTGAAGACCTCGTAAAGGAACTGGAGAAGCTGAAATAGCAATACCAGCGTACGTCTGCAAAATTATCATGCATGGTCCCGCCACGGCCTTTTCCCGTAGGCTACAGTCGGGGTCGGGCATGACAAGTAGGAAGCCTTTTTGAAGCCCTCGCTTTATGTCAAACTCTTCTCTTGACAAAAACGCCAAATTGTGTTACAAAAAATAAAAAAATAGCACGGTCGTAGTTGATGTCAGAGTTAGTGAGATTCGGGGTGTCGTTAGAGAAGGCTTTGCTCAATAAATTCGCCACACTCATCAGGAAAGAAAATATACCAATCGCTCGGAAGCATTGCGGGATTTGATAAGGCAGGAGCTGATACAAAAACAGTTGCACGAAGGACAGAGAGTTGCAGGCGCCATGACGCTCGTCTATGACGATCATAACAAAGAGGTTTTGGACAAAGATACGGACAAACGGTTCGATTTTCAAGATATTATTATTTCTACCCAGCATATCCATCTGGATCATCATAACTGTCTTGAGATCACAACAGTAAAGGGCGCCGCTCGAGACATCCAGAAATTGACGAACAGGCCGAAAGCAATAAAAGGCCTACGGAACGGGTCGCCCTCCATATCAAGTTCCGGGAGAGAGGTATAAGGCAGTCCGTATTATTTTTTTGTGCATGCGTGGCACGAAATATAGGTTCATAGCACAATCAAACTTTGGTGGTTGGTATGCATATTCCCGACGGTTACCTCAGTCCCCAAACATATATTCCCCTTTATGGGGCGTCAATAGCAGTCTGGGGGATAGCCCTAAAAAAGATTAAGGAGGAGCTCTCCGCCAAACATGTTCCTTACCTGGCCATGGCCGCCGCATTCTCCTTTCTCGTTCAGATGTTCAATATTCCTGTTCCCGGAGGGACGACGGGGCATGCCGTCGGTGCGGGTATTATCGCCTTGCTCCTAGGCCCTTGGACAGCGGTCATTGCCGTCTCCGTGGTCTTGATTATACAGGCGTTTGTCTTCGGTGACGGCGGCATCACGGCCATAGGCGCCAACTGTTTTAATATGGCCATTGTCATGCCTTTTATTGCCTACTGGACATTCAATTTGATCAAAGGATTCTCGCAGAATAGAGTAAGGATCCTCGTGGCGGCTTTCCTTTCAGGTTATGTAGGACTTGCTGCCGCCGCCTTCTGTGCCGCTTTCATGTTCGGCATTCAGCCTGTCATTGCTTCCGGTCCTGACGGTATGCCGCTGTATGCACCGTATCCCCTCTCCATTGCTATTCCTGCTATGGCTATTGAACACCTGTTCCTTTTCAGCATTGTCGAGGGCGTAATGACGGTTGCGCTTTTGAAATATTTTCTGAAGAATGAGTCAACACTCATTTATGCAATGAGAGAGGCTTCCCGTGAAGAGGCTTGAGAAAAAACTGTGGCTGTGGCTTTTCGTGATGGCCGTCTTGTCTCCTCTGGGAATTATCCTGCCAGAAAAATTCGGTGCTGAAGGAGCCTGGGGTGAGTGGGGTGTAGACGCCCTCGAAAAACTTCTGGGCTATATACCCGGGGGTTTAAAGAAAACGGCGGACATCTGGGCGGCCCCCATACGGAACTATAACTTCGGTGGAGAAGGTTCGGTAATCTCCACAAGAATTGTTTCCTATATTGTGTCCGCTTTCATTGGGATCGTCCTTGCCTGGATCATAGTATTAATAATATCGAGGCTGCTATTCAAACATGAGAAATAAGATTCCGGGCTTTCTTCTGTGTACACCAGCGCAGGCACATGATGCAGGCGAAAGGGTTACACTAATGTCTTCGTATATCGAGAAGGGAATAGGACATCTGTCGGAGATGATTACGACAGGGTATTTAAACGTAGGTCAGGAATCAGGGAAAGGTTTTTTCCAGAAGCTTGATTCAAGGGTGAAGGTTATTTTTCTCATCTTCTTTGTTGTCATTGTCAGCCTGAAAACGGATATATTCCCCGAGGCGGTAATCACCCTGTTTACTTTCCTCCTCGTCGTCTCATCACGGATAAACATCGCGCAATTCTACAAAAAAATAGCCGGCTTGACGTTTATTTTTGGATTTCTGGTTATCTTTCCGTCCGCCTTTAATGTGGTAACGCCGGGAGAATTGATTCTGCCTGTTATCACTTTGTCACATCCTTATGAATTCCTGATTTACCATATCCCCGAAGAGATAGGCCTCACAAGGCAGGGTGTTGATGGAGTGATGATGCTCTGTCTGAGAATGATGAACTCTCTTACCATTTCTCTTTTAGTAATCTATACCACGCCGTTTCACAGGATTATCAAGGCACTGCAAGTTTTCCGCGTTCCTCAAGCCTTTCTGCTCGTTATTACTCTTTCGTACAAGTACATTTTTATTTTCGCAAAAACAGTAGAGAGCATGTACTTTGCCAGAAAAAGCAGGCTTGTGGGAATGGTAAGAGATGACGAAGCGAGGATCTGGGTCGCCGGGAGAATTGCTCATATGTTCAGAAAGTCCATGTCCCGGTATGAGGAAGTATTCAGAGCAATGGTGGCGAGAGGCTTTGATGAAGAGGTGAGGCTGTCCGATATCGGTGAGCTGACTACGACGGACCGGCTTTCCGGCTGCTTCTTTTTGCTTGCCGGGATTTTCCTTTTATGGATGTGAGGATTAGATGGCAGATATTATCCAAATTGATGATGTAAGCTATGCTTATCATGATAATATCCCCGCTTTATCCCGGGTGAGCATGGGTATTTCTGAAGGTGAAATATTTGCGGTTATCGGTTCTAACGGGTGTGGTAAGTCGACGCTCCTGCACATCATGAACGGCCTGATTTATCCCCGCTCAGGCAGAGTGTATTTCCAGGGAAAAGAGGTTTCCGAGGGTTCGCTCCGAGACAGGACATTTCTGAAATATTTCAGGAGCAGCGTGGGTTATGTCTTTCAGGATTCTGACGTTCACCTTTTCTGCCCGACTGTTTTCGATGAACTCCTCTTTGGTCCGCTGCAGCTGGGTCTTTGTCAGGAGGAGGCTTTCGGGCGGGTTAGGGAGATTATGGCAATGTTAGAGATCTCTCATCTGCAGGAGAGGCCCTCCTACATGTTATCGGGAGGTGAAAAAAAGAGGGTCGCCATCGGTTCTATTCTTACCATGAACCCCCGTCTTCTCCTGCTTGATGAGCCGATGAACGGTCTCGATCCGAGAACAAAAAGCTTCCTGATAGAATTGATGATTCTCCTCAATGACGCAGGAAAAACCCTCGTCATTGCTACCCACGACTTGTCTCTTATCAGTGAACTCAGGTGCCGTGTTGCCGTCCTTTCTGAAGATCACCGCGTTGAAAAAATCGGGACTGCCGATGAGATATTACAGGATGAGGACCTGCTATTGAGAGTCAATCTCATCCACGAGCATGTTCATTACCACGGGAATCATGCCCACATCCATATCCATTCTCATTACCTGTTTCACCGTCATGACCGGAAGCCCGATGATGTGGATAGTTGACGTACTGCCTCTGTGGGTTCTGCGCTTGCTTTAGCCGACGGGAGGTTTGCTCTATATACGAACATGGTTCTAACGGAGAATTCAGTAAATTTAACCAATAATAATTTCTAATACCATCCATTTCGTTATGAAAAGCATAAGAGCGATATTTTGTCTTATAATTGTGACCCATGCATTTTTGACTCTGAGTTATGCGGCGCATCCCCTCATTACCGACGATGCAGGCACACAGGGGGAAGGGAAATTTCTGTTCGAGCTGAATGGTCAAACCAGTTTCGACAAGACAAATTCGCCCGATGACACCGGTGCCAATGCGTCTGCAAAGAGCAGAGAAATGGAGATCAAGACAGTCCTCACCTATGGAGTTATTGACAATGTTGATGCCATCTTGACTATTCCCTACCAGTGGAAGAGGACGGAAGTAAACGATGCGACTGCATCTGATGTAAGCGGCATTGCCGATATATCCGTAGAAGTCAAGTGGCGTTTCTTTGAAAAAGACGGCTTGAGCCTTGCCATCAAACCGGGGATAACGCTCCCGGCGGGCGATAAGGATAAGGATCTTGGGACAGGAAGGGCGACGGGTACGCTGTATTTAATTACCACAAAGGACGTGGATCCGTGGGCGTTTCACTTGAACCTCGGCTATAAGAGGAATGAAAATACGGTAGATGAGAGGGAAGACATCTGGCACGCGTCTCTGGCTGGCGAGTTTAAAATTATGAAAAAGTTGAAGTTGGTTGCCAACATCGGTGCGGAGCGAAATACCGACAAGTCATCTGATACTAATCCGGCTTTTTTATTAGGCGGGTTTATCTATTCCATAAGAGAAAATATGGATGTCGATTTCGGCGTCAAGGGAGGCTTGAACAAAGCCGAGGCAGACATTACTTATCTCGCAGGAATGGCGCTGAGATTCTGATTCAATGAGACTTCGCCTCTTGTAAGGCAGAGTTGCAGAAAGGGACTTAGTCAAATTGACCCTTAGCGAGTGAAGCGAGTCGCAGGGACTTATTATTGATTGCTTGGAGCGTTAAGAGGACAGGTGCGGATTTCTACAGAGCAGTCGAACATGCATCGACAAAGGTCATGACATTAAAGTCCTCTGTAAGTACGAGAAAAGCCAGTACGCATAATTTCAGAACCTTAATGTCTTTGAAGTTTTTGTTTTCTGCGGCACTTCTTATCTTCGTTTTACTCAAGGAAAAAATACCGGCATAACCATTAAGAAACGATTCTACAGCATGTTCCAATCTATCGAATTTCTCCAGAAGCTCTTTTGCCTCCGGTGTCAAGTGCATTCCTTTGCCCTGTCCGTCAGAACAGGTCAATTTTACACCGAGTCTTGCTTCTGAGGCCTTCAGCCTTCCCCAGGCAGCCCGGTATGACATGTTCAATTTTTTGGCGGCGGCGTAAAGGCTGTGCAGCTCATCGATGGATCGCAACAGTTCCTCCCGGCCCCTGCCAAATATGGTCTTTTCGTTTCTTTCCAGCCATATTTTATATCTAATTTTCATTTCTCTGCCTTCCCGGATGTAATTGGATATATTTACCACAAATATGTTGATTTTACCAGCGGAAAGTAGGTGCAGAAAGGTATGTCACAAATGACATGTGTCATTGAATTACTTCCTGATTCTTGCCGAAAATACTGTTGCCGAAAATACTTGACATTGTGAGGAATAGAGTATATAGAAAACCCGCCTTTTAGGCCGTGGCAGACACATCTGATCGGTTTTTCTATCCTCAATTACACAATCATGGACGTGTATACAAGAAATTCTGACCTGCCTGTTATGAGCGAAAGCTTCTCCGATCTGCTTCTTCTAAAGATTATTCCATGAAGGGCGGACAATGGGTATGACTGGAAACGGTCCTGCCTCCCGTGTTTGGAAAGGAGAATAGGAAAATATACCGGAAAAGTATTTTCTAATGTAATTCTCAGAAAGGAGCTTTTTATGGATGTTAGCAGAAGAGGTTTCTTGAAGATCTCCGGCGCTGTCCTGGCGACGAGCGGAATCGGTATAAGCCTGAAGCCCGTATCCGCCCATGCCCAGCCACTGAAGATCAAGTATACTAAAGAGACCACAACGGTCTGTCCTTACTGCTCCGTCGGATGCAGCATCATTGTGTCTACACGGGAGGGTAAGGTCATCAACACGGAAGGCGATCCCGACAGCCCCATTAACAAAGGTTCTCTGTGCAGTAAGGGCGGATCCATCTACCAGATGTCCGTCAACGAGAACCGTTTGGGGAAACCTCTCTACAGAGCGCCCAATGCCACAGAATGGAAGGAAGTGGAATTGGAATGGGCACTGGAGAAGATTGCAGAAAATATCAAGAAGAGCCGTGACGCGAGTTTCAAGTTTAAGAACGACAAGGGCGAGACCGTAAACCGGACGGAAGGTATCGCCTCTGTAGGAAGCGCCGCCATGGATCTCGAAGAGTGTTACACATATCAGAAATTCTTGAGGGGGTTGGGTCTGGTCTATATCGAACACCAGGCCCGTATCTGACACAGCCCGACTGTACCGGCTCTGGCAGAGTCGTTCGGACGCGGCGCAATGACAAACCACTGGATTGATTTTAAGAACAGTGATGTGATTCTGATCATGGGAAGCAACCCTGCTTCCAACCACCCCGTTTCCTTCAAGTGGATACAGGAGGCCATGGACAAGAGAGGGGCAAGGGTGCTCAGTGTGGACCCGAGGTTTACCCAGTCCTCGGCAAAGGCCCATGTGTATGCACCCCTGCGATCGGGGACTGATATCGCCTTTCTTGGCGGTATGATCAAGTACATCATCGATAACAACCTTTACTTCGCGGAATATGTGAAGAATTACACCAATGCCTCCTATCTGGTTAATCCGGCCTTCAAACTTCCAGGAGACAATAACGGCGTATATTCAGGATTGGAAGGCAATAAGTACAACAAGGATACCTGGTCCTATCAGACTGGCGCTGGTGGGGTAATCAAAAAGGATATGAGCCTTCAGGATCCCAACTGCGTGTTACAGCTTCTGAAAAAGCATTATTCCCGTTATACCCCTGAACTCGTTTCCAAGATCTGCGGGACGCCTCAAGAGAAGCTTCTGGAAATCTACAAAGAATATGCATCAACGGGCAAGCCAGACAAGGCCGGTGTTGAGCTTTACGCCATGGGCTGGACACAGCATACCGTAGGAACGCAGATAATCCGCACCATGTGCCTGATCCAGCTCCTTCTGGGCAATATGGGTATCGCCGGCGGCGGTGTCGCAGCCATGCGGGGCGAGTCCAACGTCCAGGGCTCCACGGATCACGGCCTGCTGTTCCACATCTGGCCGGGTTATATCGGGGCTCCCACTGCTTCCTTGAAGACTCTCAAGGAGTTCAACGAGAAAAGAACGCCCACTACAAAGGAGAAGAACAGCCTGAACTGGTGGAAAAATTTTCCGAAGTACTCAGCAAGTTACCTCAGGTCGATGTACGGGACAAATGCCACCCTCGAAGAGGCCTATACCTTGATGCCCAAGATTGATGATGGGGTTAATTACTCCTGGCTCGTACTCTTCGACCAGATGTATAAGGGCAAGTTTACGGGCTTCTTTGCCTGGGGCATGAACCCGGCCTGCAGCGGGGCCCACGCGAATAAGGTCAGACAGGCCCTGGGGAAACTGGACTGGATGGTGAATGTCAATCTCTTTGACAATGAGACCGGCTCGTTCTGGAGAGGTCCGGGTATGGACCCGACCAAGATTAAGACAGAGGTCTTCATGCTTCCATGCGCTTCTTCCATTGAGAAGGAAGGGAGCCTCGCCAACAGCAGCCGGTTGATGCAGTGGCGCTATAAGGCGGTAGAACCCCCAGGAGTGGCCAAGCCCGACGGCGACATCATGAGTGAGCTATATTTCAAGGTCAAAGCACTTTACGAAAAACAGGGCGGCCCGCACAAGGAAGCCCTGACGAAACTTACCTGGCCTTATGGCAAGAAGACGCTCGACGGTCATTACCACTATGACCCGCATATGGTGGCCAAGGAGATCAACGGTTTCTTCCTTGCAGACAAGAAGGTCGAGAATCCCACCAAGAAGGGCGACTTCAAGGAGTTCAAGAAGGGCGAGCCTGTTCCCACATTCGCCTGGCTCCAGGATGACGGCTCTACCTCTTCGGGTAGCTGGATCTACTGCGGTTCCTATGCCGATAAAGGCAATATGGCCGCCCGCAGGGGGCAGAGTGATCCCTCAGGTATTGGGCTGTATCCCGAATGGGCCTGGAGCTGGCCTGTCAATCGCAGGATAATTTATAACGGCGCCTCCGTGGATCTGAATGGTAAACCCTGGGATCCCAAACGCCCCGTTATCGCATGGAATGGAGAGAAGTGGGTTGGCGATGTGCCTGACGGTGTCGGTGATCCCGGTTCGGGAAGACCACCTTTCATCATGAAGCCTGACGGCGTGGCCAGTCTCTATGGGCCGGGTCTGGTAGACGGTCCCTTCCCCGAGCATTATGAACCTCTGGAGTGTCCCGTGGAGAAGAACCTCCTTTCTCCGCAGAAGCACAACCCAGCTATCCGCCGCTTTGACAAACCCGGAGTCGGCTCCGAGCTGGATGTTTACTCCGGTGTTACAGGCTGCGACCCGCGTTTCCCCTTCGTTTGCAGTACGTACCGCGTCAGCGAACACTGGCAGACGGGTGTACTGACGAGATGGTGCCCGTGGCTCGTGGAGATGCAGCCCGGCATGTTCGTGGAGATGAGCGTGGAACTGGCCAAGGAACGAGGCATTAAGAATGGTGAGAAAGTAATTGTGAAATCTGCCCGTGGCGAGGTTGAGGCTACGGCCATCGTCACTCCGAGGTTTAAACCTTTCAATATCGATGGCAACATTATTCATGAAGTGGGTATTCCCTGGCATTTTGGCTGGATCACCCAGGCGAGACCGAAAAAGAAGTATGGAAAGCTGGACAAGAAGCCACAAGTATTTACTTATGGTGATGCAGCCAACCTGCTGACACCGACGATTGGTGATGCCAATACCATGATACCTGAGAGCAAGGCCTTCATGGTTAATGTCGTGAAGAGGGGGTGAGATAAATGACAGAGAAAATTAAACTCTTTGATACATCAAAATGTACCGGTTGCCGCAGTTGCCAACTGGCCTGCAAACAGTGGAATCAACTGTCGGCAAAGCAAACGAGGAATACGGGAACCTATCAGAATCCCCCTGATCTCCAGCCGAATACCTACCTGGTAATGAGATTTCAGGAAATGGATGATCCCAAAACGGGAGTCAAGTGGTTTTTCCGGCATCACGCCTGCATGCACTGTACAGATGCAGCATGTGTGAAGGTATGCCCGTCAGGGGCCCTTTACTATACGGACATGAAGACTGTCGGTCTGAATCGGGCAATATGCATTGCCTGCAAGGAATGCGTCACAGCCTGTCCCTTTGATATCCCGAAATACGACGACAAGACGGACAAGGTATATAAGTGCGACATGTGTGAAAGCAGGATCGGCAATAATATGGAACCTGCCTGCGCCAAGGCCTGTCCCACGGGAGCGCTTCTCTGGGGAGATAAGGAGAAGCTGCTGAAGGCGGCCTACAAGAGAGCGAAAGACCTCGGTGGCGATGCCGAGGTATACGGCGATAAGTTCGTAAATGGCACACATCTCGTATATGTGCTTCAGGAAAAGCCGGCTGTATACTCTGCTCTTCCGACTAATCCTTCTGTGCCACTCTCTATCGTGTTGTGGAAAGACGTGCTAAAACCGCTCAGCCTGCTTGCGGCAGGAGGCGTTCTGGCGGGATCGTTCCTGCATTATATCATCCACGGGCCTAAGACTCCGGATGAAAATGGTGCGAGCAAAATGGAAGGGGGTGAATAATCATGAAGAAAGGGTTAATTCAGGCTACAGATTGGTATGAGAGGTTAGTTCACTGGACTCTGGCGCTTTCCTGCCTGTTCCTGTGCCTCACGGGACTGGCCATGATGTTTCATTCACTCAACTCTATCGCGAATCTTATGGGTGGACTTACGGTTACGAAGTATCTGCACAACTTTACAGGTCTCCTCTTCGGCTTGGCCCTTCTTTTGGCCATTAAGATGTGGTGGCATGAAGCCGGCGTTTTTTCCATGCCGGAAGATCTGGAGTGGATAAAAGTTGCCGGGGGCTACCTGTGGCACGTTGATGCAGTCCCTGAGGTGGGGAAATACAATCCGGGGCAGAAGATGTTCTTTCTGGCTGTGGCCATCTTCGGTTTGGTCATGGTCATTACGGGGCTTATCATGTGGTTCCCGCTGATGTTTCCTTCATGGTTTGTAAGGTGGCTGTTTACCTTTCATGCCCTCGGGTTCGTGGTGATCTCCGCGTTCTTCTTTGTACATCTTTATCTTGGGACCATTGGCTCTCCCGGTTCCGCACCGGCAATGTTCACAGGCTGGGTTACAAGGGCCTGGCTCAAGAAGCAGCATCCCAAGTGGTTGAAGGAGATGGAAGAGGAAGGGACGCTCGTGGTCTCCGGCGAGGAAAAGAAGGCACATTGACATTCGACATATTTAGCATGTAGCAAAAGAGCGCTGTCCATTGAGGAGCAGCGCTCTTTTTTTGTTTTTGTTGCTTCGCTACGAGCGGGGCCTGATCCTGCCTGCCATCCTGGCCCATCGGTAAAGGGCGCCGAGCACCACTACGGCTTTTTCCGACGAATATGCAAAAGCAGGGACGCCGTGTGTTTCCAGAAGGGAGGCAGCACGCTCCACCTCGACATCACCCGACAGGGATGCTACAATCGGTTTCGGCGCTTTCACCGACTCGGCAGCCTTCTTCGCTCTAATCACGGTTTCGGCAAAGGCCATGGGCGGCGTAATCAGGGTATGCCAGTAGCCGAGGATCAGGGCATCGATGCGGTCGTCTTCAAGGGCGAGCCGGATCGTGGCTTCATACGTTTCCGGCGGCTCGCCACCCGTGATATCCACGGGGTTTCCTGTGGCGCCGAAGGGCGGAATGAATTTTCTGAAGGCCTGATCCAGGTCTTTTTCCAATTGCATGAGCTCAAGTTGATGCTTGCTGCACGCATCTGCCAGGAGGACTCCCAAACCTCCGGCGCCCGTAACGATCAACACGTTTTCCCCCTTTGGGGCCGGCATTTTTCCCAAGCTCCTGGCGCAATCCAGAAGGTCTTCCAGATTGGAAACCCTGACGATCCCCGCTTTTGCGAAGGCAGCGCTGTAGATCCTATCGTCTCCCGCCAGAGCTCCCGTGTGGGAGAAGGCGGCCCTTTCTCCTAAAGCGGTGGCGCCGGCCTTGAGTGCAATGATGGGCTTCTGCCGGCTTATCTTCCCGGCTGCCCTTACAAAGGCGACACCGTCCTTTATGTCTTCCACATGCATGGCAATCACCTTCGTATTCTGGTCCTGGCCGAAGAACTCGATCAGATCATCTTCATCCACGTCGCACTTGTTTCCCACACCAACAATGGCCGAGACACCCATCCTGTTAGAGCGGCTGTAGCCGATAATGGCCATGCCCACACCTCCACTCTGACATGATAGGGCCGTTGGCCCTTTCTCTGTATAGGGCGTGCAGAAAGTCGCGCAGAGATTCGCCGGAGTATAATATAAACCGAAAATATTTGGTCCCAGGATGCGAACCCTGCTCTTCGTCGCTGTCGCAACGAGTTCCCTCTGGAGGTCGTCATTGCCGATCTCGGCAAACCCCGAGGAGATCACGATGGCTCCGGCCACCCCCTTTTCCCCCAGAGCCGTGACTGCATCTGCCACATTCTTCGCCGGGATCACGATCACAGCGACATCAACCTTGCCGGGAATCTCATGGACGCTCCTGTAGCATTTCAGTCCCAGTATCTCATCCGCTTTGGGATTTATGGGATAAATCTTTCCCTTGTAGCCACCATCAATGATATTCTTTACTGTTGAGTATCCCAGTTTTGACGGATCGCCGGACGCTCCAATGATGGCAATCCCCGCCGGCGAAAATATCCTCTTCATGCCTGTAACGATTTCTTCCGAAGAGTATATCGTATCGGCTATCTTCTTCGGTTCGCCAAGGGCCATGCGGGCATCAACAACGATGGCGCCCGCTGCGGATGCGATGACAGGGTTCATGTCAACCTCAAGGATCTCCGGGTGATCGGTGACAAGGGCCGAGAGCTTCTCTATGATGTCAGCTACGGCATTAACGTTTGCCGCCGGTTTCCCGCGGAAATTGCCAAGGATTTTTCTGCCTCTGATCTCCTGAATCATGCGGAGGGAATCTTCCCGTGTCAAGGGAACCAGTCTGAAGACTACATCCATCGCAGCCTCGACAAGAATCCCTCCCAGGCCGAACATCACAGCATGACCAAACTGGCGGCTGAAGGTAGCGCCTATGACCAGTTCGACTCCTTCGGGCACCATCTGATAGATCAGCAGCCCCTGTATGTCCGCCTTCGGCTTCTCCAGTCTCGCTTTCCTCACGATATCGATGAATGCGGACCGAACGGCTTCCGGTGAACCAAGATTAACCCTCACTCCCCCCACATCAGACTTGTGCGGGATATCAGGGGAGACGATCTTCATCACGACAGGGTATCCTAACTTGCCGGCTATCTCCGCCGCTGATTCTGGATCGGTCGCCACCTGACCCGTTCTGACCGGGATGCCGTAAGCCTTCAGCACTTCCTTGCTTTCTATCTCCGTAAGTACAGCCCGCCCCTGCCGCTTTGCCTCAGATAGAATTCTTGTCACTTCGGTTCCCATGTGGCCTCCTTTCGTAAGTCTTTATATATGACCACCATTGTCCTTTCTGCACGGTAAAAGAGAATTATTCGCCCGCTATCTTATGGGCGGCGGGGGGAAAAAGTCAACCACATTAGAAACAGGAAAGGTGTTCATAACCACTTTGGACTTGACAGGTGCCGGGATTTCAGCTAAGAATTCTCGCATACAGCCAGACTAACAACAATCAAAGGAGGAGAGTTTTTGGCCATACATAAATCCGCGGAAAAAAGAAGCAGGCAGAACGAGAAGAGACGCATGAGAAACACGTCGGTAAAATCCAGCGTAAAGACGCAAATAAAATCTGTAATAACAGCCGCTGAAACAAAAGATAAGAAGGGTTCGGAAACTGCTCTTGCCGCTGCCGCACCTGCCATCGCCAAGGCAGCTTCCAAGGGCGTATTTCATAAAAAGACGGCTTCGCGAAAGATATCGAGGTTAACCAAAAAGGTAAACGCCCTTAGGGGGTAATTTCCTTACATTCTTCTTTCAGAACAATCCCTGTCAAAAGCCTGACATCATTAACCGGTATGCCTTCTCGGCTGAATCATTCGACAGCTTGATGAGGGCATTACCCCGGTTCGTATCCCTGGTATTCAGATCGGCAAAGGTGTAGTCCTGGATTGACGCGAAATTCTTGTCATTCCAGATAATCTTGTGGGTGTCCTGTTCTTCAAAGACAAGTTCCATAGCGACCGTCAGGCGTTCTCCTGACGCCAGGCCTGTCCTCTGGTAAGAGAGAGGGGAGGTTACGATGCTGTTCACACTACCCTTGAAGACGGCATCCGCCTTTTCGCGCCGGTCGACCAGCGCGAACCTACCTCCTATGATAAATTGATCGATAAACGAATTCCTGATGGTATTTTCGACATTGGCCTCACTGGTCTTGTTGGCAAAGTTGTCGATGAATACCGTCCGTATTTTTTTGTCGATATATTCTCCGCCGGGGCTGAAGCGGTAACCGCAGCCTGCGACGAGAAAGACTGACAGAAAAACCGCAACAACCGTTATTCCACGGAGACGAAGCAATAGACGTCCCGCGCGGGAAATAACTTCTATTCGTTTGTCACTGAACGACGATATTGACGAGCTTCTTGGGGACATATATTTCTCTCACTACCTTCTTGCCAGAGATGAAACTGATAATCTTCTCATCATTGAGAGCGAGGGCCTTGATCTTCTCGCCGTCCTCATCTACGGGGACGACCATCCTGCTCCTTACCTTGCCGTTTACCTGAATGACTATGGTTATCTCCTCTTCTGCGGCAACCTCGTGGTCATACACCGGCCAGGGAACGTCAGCCAGACTGTCCTCATACCCTAATGCCTTCCAGAGCTCCGCAGTAATGTGAGGAACAATGGGCGCCAGCAATATTATTATCGTCTCGATGGTCTCTCTAATGACAGAGAGCGCGATTTTATCTTCCTTTGCCGGCCTCTCAATCAGGTACAGGGCATTGACGAGTTCCATGACGGCGCTTATGGCCGTATTAAAATGAAAGCGGTCCTCGATATCACGAGTCACTTTCCTGATGGTCTGGTGGGTTTTTCTCCTCAGGTTTTTCAGTTCGCCTTCAAGTGTCTTACCTCCGCCTGCGGACTTAACAGCCTCGATGTCATCCAGGTAGTCCATGACAATCCGCCATGCCCTGTTGAGAAAACGGAACGATCCCTCGACCCCCTGATCACTCCACTCGAGGTCCTTCTCCGGGGGCGCCGCAAAAAGGCAGAACATCCTTGCCGTATCGGCGCCGTATTGCTTGATCAGGTAATCGGGGTCGACGACGTTCTTCAAGGATTTGGACATCTTTTCCGATTTGCCGATAGTGACCGCGGTCTCGCACTGTGTGCATTTATCGTCCTTCACCTCCTCGGGAAATAGATAACCGTGCTCCTTGCAATGTTCCGTTTCCTTGCAGACCATGCCCTGGGTCAGGAGGTTGGTGAAGGGCTCGTCAAAGTCAAGAACACCAAAGTCTCTCAGCATCTTCGTATAGAACCGCGAATAGAGGAGATGGAGGATGGCGTGTTCAATCCCGCCGATATACTGATCCACCGGCATCCAGTAGTGGACCTTTTGACGGTCAAGGCCGGGTTTTTCCGCGCACTGGGGGGAGCAGAAACGGTCAAAATACCAGGATGATTCTACGAACGTGTCCATAGTATCAGTTTCCCGTTTCGCCGCATTGCCGCACTTGGGGCATGTCGTTTCCGCGAAGGCCTTGTACTTCCCGAGCGGTGACCCACCTCCTCCTGTCAATTCCACGTCTCTGGGCAAAACTACTGGGAGGTCAGTTTCCGGTACCGGCACAGTGCCGCATTTATCGCAATAAATGATGGGAATGGGAGCCCCCCAGTAGCGCTGCCGGGAAATGCCCCAGTCTCTCAAGCGGTACTGTATGGTCTTCTTGCCCCGGCCTATGGATTCCAGATATTCCGCGATTGCATCGAGGGCCTTCATATTTTCCATGCCGTTGAATTGTCCCGAATTGATGAGCATGCCCTCGTCTACATAGGCTTCCGTCATGGTGAGGACATTGAGAGACTTGTCGTGCGGTTGTATCACTACAACAAGGGGAAGATTATATCTCTTCGCGAATTCAAAGTCACGCTGGTCATGCGTTGGAACTGCCATGACACAGCCTGTTCCGTACTCCGCAACAACGAAGTTTGCGGCGAAGATGGACATCCTCTTCTTAGTCACGGGATTAATACAGTAGGCATCCAGGAATATGCCTTCCTTATCGTAGTATTCCGAAGTCCTCATCAACTTGTCTTGCTTTTTGACCTTGTCAACGAATTCTCGGACTTCTTTCTCAACCGGCTTCCCCTTTACCAGTTCCATGACGAGGGGGAGTTCGGCGGCAACAAGCATGAATGTGGCCCCGTATACGGTGTCCTGCCGTGTCGTAAAGACTTTGATCACTTCATTCCCCTCTGCCATGGGGAAGAGTATCTCGCATCCGAAACTCTTGCCTATCCAGTTCTTCTGCATAGTGATGACCCGTTCAGGCCATCCGGGAAGTCTGTCACAATAATCGAGGAGCTCTTCAACGTAATCAGTGATGCGGAAAAACCACTGGTCGAGATATTTCTCCTCCACCTCTTTAGAGCATCTCCAGCACAGACCGGCCTCCACCTGTTCATTTGCCAGTACCGTTTTACAGTCCGGGCACCAGTTCACGATGGAACTTTTTTTGTAGGCCAGCCCTTTTTCGTACATCAAGAGAAAAAACAGTTGTTCCCAGCGGTAGTATTCCGGCTCGCACGTGGAAAGCTCCCTGTCCCAGTCATAGCTGAATCCCATCTCCTTGAGCTGTTTTTTCATATAGGCGATGTTTTCATTTGTCCATGTTGCCGGGTGAATTTTATTGTCGATGGCGGCGTTTTCCGCAGGCATGCCGAAGGAATCCCAGCCCATAGGATGCAGGACGTTGTATCCGTTCATCCGCTTGTAACGCGCCACTACATCGCCGATAGTGTAGTTCCTTACATGGCCCATATGGATTTTCCCGGACGGATACGGAAACATCTCCAGAAGGTAGTATTTTTCCTTGTCAGGATCCTCTGTTACCTTGAAAATGCCCCTGTCTTCCCAGATTTGCTGCCATTTCTTTTCAAGTTCCCGGGGCTTGTACTTTTTCTCCATAAATCATCCAGCCTCCAAAATGCTCAGGGATACCCTTTCTTCAACGCCTGTTGTCAAGACTTAAGGATAATATCATCATGAATGAGAATTTCCGGTGAGTCCGTTTATATTTTGACCTGCTTCTTCTTTGTACAATTTCAGGTATACGGCATCGAGAATACCGTTTATGAAAGAGCCGGAATTTTCAGAGCCATACAATTTGCCTAAATCTATAGCTTCGTTAAGCGTGACTTTGGGGGGTATGTCCGGACAGTATAAGAGCTCGTAGACGGCCATGCGGAGGATGTTCCTGTCTACTCTCGACATCCGCGCAAGGGACCAGTTATCGGAACAACTGCTTATGAGACTGTCTATTTCCTCTTTCTTATCGCAAGTGCCTTCTATCAAGAGGGAAGAAAATTTTCTGGACTCTTCCGGCGCACCAAAATAATTCCAGAAAATCGCAATAGCCTCTTTGGCATCGATATCTAAAACATCCAGCTCGTAAAGAACTTGTAAGGCAATCTCTCTTGCCTTTCTTCTTTGATGCATTAATTCCTCTGGATCTGTTGCATCAGACGCCGTTCATGACGGGTCTGCCGATAATAAAAAACGAGACATAAGGGTTTTGAACAAATTTTGCCTTGTCATTTCAATCACCGTACCCGCTCCCCGCCGTCGCGGGGACAGTCTTCGCTCACTCTCTCTCGAAATGACATCAGATGAAGATTTCGGAAGGTCTCAGGCTATAATTTCCTGAAGAGATCCACCATTTCGATGGCCGACATGGCGGCATCCCACCCCTTGTTCCCCGATTTGGCTCCCGCCCTTTCAATTGCCTGTTCAATGGTGTCTGTGGTCAATACGCCGAAGGCAACAGGCACCTCTGTCTCCAGACCGACACTCGCTATCCCTTTGGTGACCTCGGCACTGATGTATTCAAAATGGGGTGTCGCCCCCCTGATCACTGCACCAAGACAAATCACAGCATCAAATTTCGCAGTCTTTGCCAGCTTCTTGGCCATAGCGGGTAATTCAAATGCACCGGGAACCTTATAGATAAGGATGTCTTTCTCATCCGCGCCTGCCCTGGTAAGTGCATCAACAGCGCCATCAATCAGCCTTCCGCTGATAAAATCGTTGAATCGACTGGCGACAATGCCAAACTTCATTCCCTTCGCTATAAGCTTTCCTTCTATGATTCTTGGCATATTTCTCTCTCCATTGTTTAGTCGTAGAACCTGACCTTCAGTTTATGTCCGCGTACCATAATAAAAAGGATCTATATCTCCAACAAATGGCCCATCTTTTTCTTTTTTGTCTTCAGATATTTGATGTTGCTCTCATTTGGTTTTATTTCGATGGGGACACGCTCGGTAATGGTTAAACCATACCCTTCAAGACCGACAATCTTTTTGGGATTATTCGTCATCAGTTTCATCTTTTTGACACCCAGATCTGCAAGTATCTGGGCGCCGATACCGTAATCCCGCAAGTCCGCCTTGAAACCGAGCGAGATATTGGCTTCAACAGTGTCTTTTCCACGTTCTTGCAATTCGTAGGCCTTGATTTTATTGACAAGGCCGATACCCCTGCCTTCCTGATGCATATATACAATAATACCTTTCCCCACCTCATCCACCATTTCCATTGCTCTATGGAGCTGATAGCCGCAGTCGCACCTCTCCGATCCGAAGACATCACCGGTAAGGCATTCTGAATGAACCCTCACCAGTACCTCGTCTTCCGGCTCAATATCTCCCTTCAACATGGCCACATGTTTCATATCATCCACGTCATTCTCGTAAACGATGAGTTTGAATTGACCTCCGTAGAGGGTGGGGATTATTGCAGTGGCTGCCCTCCTGATCAGGGATTCGTGCTGCATCCTGAACTGTATGAGATCGGAAATTGTCACTATCTTCAGGTCATATTCCTTTGCAAACATTTCCAGGTCAGGCATTCTGGCCATGGTGCCGTCGTCCTTCATTATTTCACATATTACGCCTGCAGGTTTCAGCCCGGCCAACCGCGCAAGATCTACGGAACCTTCGGTCTGGCCTGTTCTTACCAGCACTCCGCCTTTTTTTGCGCGTATGGGGAAAATATGCCCCGGGCTGACGATGTCGTCAGGCGTAACGCCATCTGCTACGGCCGTTCTTATCGTCGTCGCCCTGTCGGCTGCGGAAATTCCGGTGGTCACTCCGCGCTTGGCTTCTATAGACACCGTAAAGGCGGTGCCGAAGGAGGACCGGTTATCCACCACCATGGGGTGGAGGTTCAGTTTATCGGCAAGATCTTCACTCAGGGACAGGCATACAAGCCCCCTGCCGTATTTTGCCATGAAGTTAATGGCCTCAGGCGTAACAAATTCTGCCGCCATGCAGAGGTCGCCTTCATTTTCTCTGTCTTCATCATCAACCAAGATGACCATTCTGCCGCTCTTGATATTTACAATGGCCTCTTTTATTGTACTTATACCCATCTTTCCACCTTCAATAATTTAGTTCCAAACGCTGAGTTGCTCTATCGAAATTCCCATGCCCCTGTGCGAAATGGAAAGGGGAGGCGATTCATTTCAGGAATCCATGCTCCGCAAGGAAATTCATGTCAATCCCTTTGCCGGGATTGAGGAATTTCTCCACATATTTTCCGATTATATCCGTTTCAATATTAACCAGATCGGCCACTTTTTTAAATCCTAAAGTCGTGTTCCGGGCCGTATGCGGAATTATATTAACATAAAATCTGTTTTTTTCACAACGATTTACCGTCAGACTTATACCGTCGACAGCAACGGATCCCTTTTCTACGATGTACCGGCCCAATTCTGCGTCGATTTCCACACTGAACTGGATTGAATTGGCCTTACTTACTTTCTCCTGAATCTTTCCTATGCCATCCACATGGCCAAGGACCAGGTGCCCTCCTAAGAAACTGTTCAGCCGCAGGGATTTTTCCAGGTTCACCTTATCGCCTGACTTTAGCGATTTAAGATTTGTCCTGGCCAGGGTTTCCGCGGACACGTCCGCGGAGAAGCGCTTGTCTCCTTTCTCCGTTACTGTGAGACAGGCACCGCTGACAGAAATGCTGTCACCAACATTAATGTCACCCAAATGCATGGATGTATCGACAATAAGAAGGGCGTCTTCCCCCTTCCTCGACATCCTGTTGACTGTTCCTAAGTCTTCTATAATCCCTGTGAACATGACCGTTTAAATTTCCCGTCGATAACTTTTTTGATCAGTCATCTGTGTTCATCTTTCTTGACATTGAGGAGATCCTTCAGTCCTTCCATGAAATCACTGACGTCACGAAACTCCCTGTATACCGACGCGAACCGGACATAGGCAACGTCGTCCAAATTCTGGAGTTCTTTCATGACCTGCTCACCAATGGCCGATGAGGGGATCTCTTTATCCTGATACTCCTGACAGTGCCTCTCGATTCTATCCACGATGCTTTCGATTGCATCAGTGCTTATGGGGCGTTTTTCACAGGCCCTCTTGATGCCGGAGCGTATTTTCGTTCTGTCGAATGGTTCTCTGCGTCCATCCTTCTTGACCACCATCGGAAGAACTTCTTCCACGAATTCGTAGGTAGTGAAACGTTTCCCGCAGGCGATGCATTCCCGTCTTCTCCGGATGGCATCTCCATCCTTGCTGATCCGGGAGTCAATAACCTTGTTTTCTGCATTTGCACAAAAAGGACACTTCATAACTGAGACACCGTGACACCGGCTTCCTTCAATATATCTGTCGCCAGTTGATCCCTGTAGTCTGCCTTTACAACCACCGTGACTATACCGGCGTTGATGATCATCTTGGCGCATATTATACACGGATGATTGGTGCAGTAGAGTGAGGAACCGTTTACACTTACTCCGTGGAGTGCGGCCTGAATTATGACATTCTGCTCTGCGTGAAGTCCGCGGCAGAGTTCATGACGCTCACCGGAAGGAACACCCAGTTGTTCGCGTAAACAGCCGACATCCAGGCAGTGGTGAAGGCCAGAGGGGGCGCCATTGTAGCCCGTGGCGAGTAACCTGCGATCCTTCACAATAACAGCGCCAACGCTCCGTCTCAAGCATGTGGAACGTTTCGAGACGAGATCAGCGATGTCCATGAAATATTCGTCCCATTCCGGCCTGCGCTTTTTCCGTCGGGCGACTTCCGGCTTTGAACGTCCGGTCTTAGCCATTTCCTGTTACCTGTCAGCCTCTCCGCTCTATCTAATTTATATAATCACTAATTCTTACTTGTAAAGTCGCTTTCCGAGATCCCCGATTTTATCGAGCCTTCTCTGATGGCGGCCGCCCTCAAATTCTGTATTCAACCACAATCGGGCAATTGATTTTGCCGCTTCTTCTTCCGTTCGCCTGCCGGCAAGGACGAGGATATTTGCGTCATTGTGCAGCCTGCTCATGCGGGCAGTCTCTTCATCGAGACATAGAGCCGCTCTCACGCCCGGGAATTTGTTTGCGACAATACTCATGCCGACACCGGAACCGCATACGAGGATGCCCCGGTCGAAATGCCCGGCGGAGACCCTTTGGGCCACTATGGCGCCAAAGTCCGGATAATCAACATTTTCCGGACTGTCAGTCCCGGCGTCCGTTACGGCGTATCCCATTTCAGCAAGGTACTGTTTGACAACTTCTTTTAAGGGGAACCCTGCGTGGTCGCTACCTATGATTATCTGGCCCATTTTATCAAAGTTTATCTGATTTCCTGAATATCAAGACAGCATTGACTCCGCCGAAACCGAATGTGTTCGACATGGCCGTTTCAATATTTTTTTTTCGTGCCTTGTGGGAGACATAATCGAGATCACATTCGGGGTCAGGGTTATCCAGATTGATGGTCGGTGGAATAATGCCTTCGTAAATAGACATCGCTGAGATGATAGCCTCCACGGCGCCTGCGGCTCCCAGAAGATGACCGGTCATGGATTTTGTAGAGCTGACAGCAAGATTTAGGGCATGTTTGCCAAAGACCTTTTTAATGGCCTGTGTTTCATAGAGGTCGTTCGGAGGTGTTGATGTGCCATGGGCATTTATGTAGTCGATTTCGGCTGGTTTCATACGGGCGTCTTGCAGGGCGGCTGACATGCATCTGGCCCCTCCTTCATGTCCCGGAGGAGGTATTGCCATGTGGTAGGCATCACACGTAGATCCGTAACCGACCACTTCCGCATATATCCTGGCGCCTCTTTTAAGAGCTGAAGTCAGTTCCTCCAGGATCAAAATGCCGGAACCTTCTCCCATAACAAAGCCATCCCTCTCTCTGTCAAAGGGACGACTTGCTTTCTCAGGCTCGTCATTTCTTACGGATATGGCCCTCATTGCGTTGAAGCCGCCCACACCTAAGGGTGTAATAGCTGCATCAGTGCCTCCGGCGATCATGACATCTGCATAGCCGCCGCAGATGATTCTCATGGCGTCCCCGACAGCATTTGTGCCGGAAGAGCAGGCAGTAGTAGGACAATTTATGGGGCCTTTGGCTCCGAATCTGATCGATACATGACCTGCGGCAAGATTTGCAAGGACGGCCGGGATGGCAAAGGGGGATATCTTTCTGGGGCCGCCGCTGAGTATCGCTTCTTTTGCTCTCTCCATGCTCCCAAGGCCGCCGATTGCCGATCCGATAATTACTCCCACCCGTTCTGCATTCGTTTCATTAATGCTCAGTTTCGCATCCGATACGGCCATCCCGGCGGCAGCCAGGGCGTAGACGATAAAGTTATCGAACTTGCGAAGCTCTTTCTTGCTCACATAATTTAGGGCATCAAAGTTCTTCAGTTCCCCGGCGATCTGTGTCTTGTGTCCGGCGGCATCGAATTTTGTTATTCTCCCGATTCCCGATTGTCCCCTGCAGATTGCCTCCCACGTATCCCGTGCAGAATTGCCAAGAGGTGTGACCGCACCGATTCCGGTTATAACGATTCTTCTTTTCAAAGAGGCCTGTTTCCCCCGCGTCATGTTAATATTATGTTACCCCTTTTTTCTTGAGGAATTCGATCACGTCTTTTATCGTGCGGATTTTTTCCAGCTCTTCATCGGAGATTTGTATTCCGAAATTTTCTTCCATTTCCATGATCAGTTCAACCAAGTCAAGGGAATCCGCTCCCAGATCATCTATAAAGGATGCCTCCGGCACACATTCTTCTTTTGTGACATCCAGGCGCTGCACTATAATCTCTATGACTCTATCCTCGAGTTTCATCAATACTTCCTCCTCCACGCATAAACTAATTTATGACACCGTATCGCACAAATAAAGACCGCGCCGTTGACGCGGAATCTTAAAAAATCCATCTGCTATGGATTCTTTGTTGCCGTCGCAGTCCTTAAGACATCTTTTCTGTAGGAACTACCTGCCGGCCTTTATACGTTCCACAATTCGGGCAGACGTGATGAGCAAGCTTCGGTTCACTGCACTGTGGGCACGCGGAAGCCAGTGACGGCTTGAGAAAATCGTGCGACCTCCTCTTGTTTCTCCTTGTTTTCGAATGTCGTTTTACTGGGTTTGGCATTGTTCTTTTCCTCTATATTAAATTTGCTTGTTTTCTACTACTCTGATTTTTTTTAAAACTGCCAGCCTTTCGTCGATGAACTCGGCATGGCAGCTACAGCTTGCCGTGTTGAGATTCATCCCGCAATGTGGGCATAGACCTTTGCAGGTATCTGTACAAAGAACCTTGATAGGAATCTGCAGCATGATCTGTTCAAATATGAGGGCATCGAGGTCTATTACATCATCCTGATAATATCCGTATTCAATGTACTCCGCACTCAGTTCGTCTTCCTGCTTCGACCTGTTTTTCTCCGGAACAAAGGTGTATCGAAAGTTAATCTTTACGGGCAGATGGGTGACTTCCAGACACCGGCAGCAATTCGAAGTAACGGTGGTTTCCAGACTCCCATCGATAAACACGGTCTCACGGATCCTTTTAGCCTGGCAGAAAACTTCAATCCTTTGGATGGAAAAATCCTTTTTTTCCTTCTCAGGCAGGAGATCCCGAAACCAGTCGCCATCCTTGTGCAGCGATATGTTCAATCCCTCATCAGGGATGTTGTTGATAATTATTTTCACTGTACTTCTTTAATTATATGCGTCAGATTCTGTTCTTAATGTATCCCAGGCATGCGATGAGCTGTTGCTGTAAGGTGCGAAGTAGATTATAAAAAGGCCTGATTGTCAAGTATAATTTTACCCTTCGAAATCCGGCTTGACAAGCGAAAGTTGCAGCCCTATAAGAAGGTCATTAAAGCAGTGGGCATGGTAAAATAAAATGACTGAAAAGGAAAATGTCAGAACCCGTTTTGCCCCATCTCCGACAGGCTTTTTGCACATCGGTGGGGCGAGAACCGCTCTTTTTTCTTGGCTTTATGCTAGGCACTGCGGCGGGAAATTTATTCTCCGGATTGAGGATACCGATCAGGTTCGTTCGACAGAGGAATCAACAAAGGCAATTCTCGATGCCCTGACGTGGCTGGGGCTCCACTGGGATGAAGGACCGTTTTTTCAGGCACAACGTATAGATATTCATAGGGAAATGGTAAATAGGCTTGTGAATGAAGGGAAGGCCTATTGCTGCGTATGTACTCCTGAGGAGCTGGAAGATAAGAGGAAGAGGGCGCTCGCTGAAGGGAGAAAACCAAAGTATGACGGCACGTGCCGGGATAAGAACCTTCCCAGGTCCGCGAATGCCGTGGTGCGCTTTCGATGCCCTGAGACTGGCGTGACAGTCGTAAATGACCTGATTAAGGGGCTGATTACATTCAATAATGAGGAACTCGATGATCTGGTCATAGAAAGAAGTGACGGCTACCCCACTTACAACTTTGCCGTCGTCGTGGACGATGCCCAGATGGAAATAACCCACGTAATAAGGGGAGATGACCATCTGAACAATACGCCCAGGCAGATCCTTCTCTATGANNTCGGATAAAGCGCGGCTGAGCAAACGTCACGGGGCAACATCGGTCATGGCTTATAAGGAAATGGGCTATCTGCACGAGGCCGTGGTCAATTATCTGGTGAGGCTCGGCTGGTCTTACGGAGACCAGGAGATATTTTCTTTAGATGAACTAATCCGTATTTTTACCCTTGAGTCCGTCGGGAAATCAGCCGCTGTATTTAATCCGGAAAAACTTCGCTGGCTGAATCAGCACTACATCAAGGAATTTCCATCCGAAAGGCTCGTGCAGGAGACGAGGCCATTCTGGCAGAAACGGGGAGTCGATATTTCAGATCATGATCTTCTGAAACGTGTCGCTGATGACCTGAAAACGAGATCAAAGACTCTTGTAGAGCTTGCCGAAGCAAGCCTCTTTTACTTCACGGATGATGTCGTTTATGATCGGGAGGCAGCGGATAAATATCTCAATAAAGAGATTGTGGATCATCTGGCTGCCATAGCTCTGCGGCTTCCCTCGCTGCAGGATTTTACGAAAAAAGGCATGGAAAATTTTCTACGCGCCATCGCCGGAGAAAGGTGCGTAAGTCTCAAGGTGATTGCCCAGCCCCTCCGGGTCGCACTGACGGGAAAAACCGTGAGCCCTGGCGTTGATGAAGTTATGATCACCCTCGGCAAAGAGAGCGTCATTAAACGCATAAGAAAAGCAATCGTGTTCATTAATAGCAGAGGTTGATTTTAACCTTGACATTTCGGGTCTGATTGACTAAAAAGTGCCCCTCCAATTATGTCGTCCGCGGTCCCATCGTCTAGTGGTTAGGACGCTGGCCTCTCACGCCGGAAACTCGGGTTCAAGTCCCGGTGGGACCACCAGATAATGATATCAATATGTTGCGACGTAATGCGCAATCCCTTTTTCGGTCCTTAACAATCAATTTCCAACCCTATTTCCAACCTCCAGCGATTGTCCCCACTGTGGGGACAATCTGCAATATCTCTACAGCCTGCCGTATATCTGCCTGTTGGTCGCTATTTCTTCAAGTGTAGACACAGTGTCTACAGCGGTTAAGAAGGATACCAATATAATGACTGATGATATGGGAGTATATATAAGACTCAATCAAGAATTTGACAAACATGATGTTATATGGCATTCTCACAGGGAATATGTACGGGGAAAAGTTCACACCAATACCATTGAAAATTATTTCAGTATCCTGAAACGCGGTCGTGTTGGGGTGTTTCATCATGTTGGGCCACGGCACCTTAAACGATACATCGGCGAGTTTAATTTCAGATATAATCACAGAAAAATTGAAGATGCTGCGTGAAGCATAATTGCTTTGCAGGGTATCGCCGGAAAGTGATTACTATACGGGGATTCATCAATAGAGGCCGATTAAAACAAAGACAAAAAGGATATAATGTCATGAAGAAATGGGAAGAATATAAATTTAGGATAGCAGCATACACGCAAGATACGTTGCCGATGGCGAGGTTAGCAACATATTTAGATGCGCTTGCCGAAATACTGGGTGAAACACCCCATGTTCATTTTGTGAGATTAGAAGAAGGTAGCCTGGCTATCGTTCATAAAATTGAAATTGAGGCTGTACCAAAAGTAAAAGAGCGCATAACGGCGGTAAAGCAACGTAAGGGGACAACTTCCCAAATGCGAGCATATCAACATATCAATAATATGCTGCGAGAGGACAAAACGAAAGCCGCACTTGATGAAGAAAATACTGCGGAAGTTCTAATATTTCCTGGCTCCGAAGAAGCGAAATTACAATTTACGTCTATTCAGCAACAAGGAGAAATAGATGGTGAAGTGATTCGAGTGGGGGGCAGGAAGGAATGGATTCCTATTATTCTGGATATTGACGGCAAAGAAGTTACTGGTTTCCATGCCAAGCGTGGAATAGCAAAAGAATTGGCTAAATATTTATTTGAGCCGGTTCGTCTTTACGGTATAGGCCGGTGGGATCGTAGTCCTGATGGAGAATGGAGCCTTGGATATTTCGCGGTTAATGGGTTTGAACCGTTAGAACAACGTACTCTTTCTGAGACAATTGTTGCTCTTAGAGGGCTAAAGGGAGAATGGGGAAAAGATTCCCTGCAAGAGATTCTTGATTCCCGCAATTATGAGGATGAACATTAATGGTTGTTTTCGATGCCACAATGATGCTTCTCTTAATGCATCCAGATGTAAATCCACCGCTTGATCCCAAATCAAAATTGCCTGTTGAACACGCCGAAGCAAGGATAAGTGGGCTTGTGCAACAAATGGAAAAGCAGAAAACAAAAATAATTATTCCCGCTCCAGCGCTAAGTGAATTGCTTGTACGCGCTGGCGGCGACGCCCAATCTCTCATAGATAAAATCCAAAAGAATTCTATATTCCGTATAGAACCATTTAATACGTTGACCGCAATAGAAGTGGCTGCGATGACAAAAAGTGCCATTGAAGGCGGGGATAAACGGGGCGGACTTGACTGCACATGGGCAAAGATTAAATATGATCGGCAAATTATTGCCATTGCAAAAGTACATGGTGCTACTGCCATTTATTCAGATGATGAACATATTCGTACGCATGCTTCGTCTGTAAACATACAAGTTATAGGCCTTGCAGACATTCCGATCCCATCAGGCGAGTTACAGACAACCATAGAGGAATTATTGAATGACAAAGAAGGAAAAACTGAAGAAGAAATCACCAAAGACTGAAAAAGATTATTCAGGGAATCTTGATGCCAAAGAATTTGACTCCGTATTGAAACGCCTACTAAATAGCCACCCACAGAAAAAGACAAAGAAAGTAAAAGCAAGGAACGAAAGCTAAAAATATATTTCGTCTATTTTTTCTTTCTACCATCTATGAATTTTCGATATCTTTCTAATTCAAAGACTATCATTATTGCAGCGCTAATCGCGATAACAATAATAAGCATAAGCATAAGTGTATTAATAACTGGATCAGGTGAAAACATGTCTGAAATAGAAAAGGCTGCTAAGTTAAATAGAAATGTATTCATTGTTTATTTTCTCTTTCTTTTGATTACGGTGTTTTTAACTGCATGGTTTTTTGTAACAAGTAATAAATACCAAGATGCAATAAAAGCTGATGCTGATTCTAAAATTGAAGCCGCTAAAGCAGAGGCAGCGAAGGCCAATGAAAATGTTGCAGCTCTTACAGTACGGGCAGAAGAAGCAAGGGTGAGTATATTAAAAATGGAAAAAGAAGTCGCAGATGCACAAAGAAAACAGGCTGAAGCACAGCGATCCTTAGAAGAATTAAGAGGGCGAATTAAGCCCCGCCTACTAACAAGAGAGCAACAAACCCAGTTTGTTGAATTACTGAAAGATGCTAAAGGAACAATTACTATTGATGCTATGCTCGGAGATAGTGAATCCGTTGCGTTTGCATCACAAATTAACGCTCTGTTGATTAGTGCGGGTTGGAAAAGCCTGGGTGTGATGAAGGCGGTATATGGCGGACAACCAAAAGGATTAATTATTTTAGTACACAGCGCCGAGAAAGCCCCGCCGTATGCGCTAAAATTACAGCAAACGCTTACCTTGCTTGGATTTCCAGCACCCGCAGAATTACATCCCGATCTACCCGAGGCAAGCGTTAAGCTTATAGTAGGCACTAAGCCATAAATAATAGCGCGTGGATTCGGCTTCCCCCTTGGGTTTGTCAAAGACATAACGGCCTATTTTTTTTGCATGCGGAGAAGTCGGGTAAGTGCATAAAAACTGACCGGAGGAAATTCGAGCTTTAACTTCGATAGACAACGAATTGTCTCCATCTTTAACAACAATATCGATCTGTTTTCCCTTACCAAGGGTAATGAATGCGTTATAACCCCTTCTAAACAATTCAGACAAAGTGTAAAACTCACCTGCTAAATTGCTTCTATCAGATTTTGAAAGCATTTACTTTAACCTCGCTTCATAAGTGAATTTTTGAAGAGTCTGAAAGCCATCTATCCACGTCTATCCTATCCGTCCGATTTGGCACAATGCCTCTCATATTACTTCTTCCAGCAACTGCCCGTTCTCCTTCAACCATGCCTTCGCCTTCTCCAACGTTGGAGCATGTGCGCGGATGATATTCCAGAACCTGGGCGTGTGGTTGGACTCAATGAGGTGCGCGAGTTCGTGAACGATGACGTAGTCAATGACGAACATGGGAGCCTTAATCAGGCGCCAATTGAGATTGATGTTGTTGTTCACGGTACAGGAACCCCAACGATACAAGTTGTCGACTATCCTGGCCTCTGTGTAGGTCACGCCGAGTTCTTTGGCCTGGTGCTTCACCCGTGGAATGATCTTGGCTTTGGCCCGCTTGATGTACCACTTTCGTAGGATCTCCTTACGCTCCTCACCGTGCGCCCTAGGTATGAAGAATCGTTGGTCGAACTGGATTTCTGTCTGTCCCGTGTTGATCACTTCTATACGATATTGCCGTCCCAAGTAGAGAGCTGATTCGCCGCTGACGAGTTCTTTCCCCGGCGCATGGGGCCGGTTCCGGTACTTCTGAAAGTGGCCAATCTTCTCGTATATCCAATGGCGCTTGGATTCCACGATCTGCCGAATCTTCGCATCGGGTGTGCCCTCCGGTGCATGCACTATGACAGATCGATTCCGTTCAACAGTGATTGTGAGGTTGCGGCGCTTGGCCGATTTTACGACTGTATAAATAAGGTCCATATCATTCCGCGTAAAGGATGGTGTCGTTGTTCTTCTCTGCGATCTCCATGATACGACTGATGATGTGCGCTCGATTCTTCACGAGACCCGGCAGCTTAGAATATTCAGGCTGTAGCAATGTTCTTTGGATGTCGGCTTTGAGCTTGTTTCGTGCTGGGATGCTCTCCCAGAAGCCGGTCAGCTTCAACTCACGCTCCACTTCGAGAAATAGATGCTGCGTGAGGGACACCAGCGACGAAATAGAATCCTCATTCAGATCTGAGTCACCGAAGACCTCTCGCTTCAGCATTCGGAAGAAGGGCATCTGCTTTTTGCGGTGAAGACCGTACGTCGGCTCCTTGCCAGCATTCTTAATGCGCGTCCGAAGTTTTTCCAGTTCCTCGTAAATCTTAGCCCAGTTGTTCTGAAACTCTTCCAGGATCTTTTTCAATGCGTCGGCAAAGGATGCTTGCAGATCAGGGTCGTCATCCAATTCGACATCGAGATGGTGACGGATAGCGTGTTCTATCTCAGCTGCCTTGGTTTTCGTTCGGGTTCGGCTATCGACCCCTTTTTGGAAGTCATCATCGAGGATAGAAATCGGTTCTACCTTCACCTCGATGCCTTTGGATTCAAGGTAGACATCCGTGATCTGCCGNNCTGCCGTAGCTTGGGCGGAATGCCCTTCATGCTCAGGCGTTCATCGCGGAAATGTCTCTCAGCCAGGACATTGATCGTGGCGAGCGCTTCATAGTTGGACATGAATCCGAGCGCTTCTTTGGCAGGAAAGACAAGATTCAGGCACTTGGTGAAGTTCTTGAATGCCATCATATAATCGAAGCGCAGGTCCTCATCATAGAAGAGATCGAAGAAGGCATCGTGATCGGACAGGTCGGTGAGCCCGTGATTCTTGAGGAAGTTCATGACAGTGGTGTGGCTGGCTTCCAGTTCACGTAGCTCTTCCTCGGGGAAACTGAGGGTGTCCAGTACTTCTTTCTGTTCACGCTCGTCATAGGTGTCGAGGGCTTTCTTGAGATGATAGCCAACTCCCACGTAATCAACGACAAAACCCTTGTCCTTCCCTGCGCCTCCCACCCGGTTCACGCGGGCAATAGCTTGGAGGAGGTTATGCGCGACGATGATCTTGTCGAGATACATCACTTGCTCCACTGGAGCATCAAAGCCGGTGATCAACATGTTAGTTACAATCAAGATGCCAATGTCGCCATTGACGCCTTGGTCCTCGGTGTCGAAGGATAGCTTGAAGCTCTTGATGCTGGTTTTATGCTTCGACTCGTCCGTGTAGGGCTTCAGATGTAGCTCATCGTTATGGAGCCCGGAAATGATCACGTCGCTCTTCAAACGGCTCAGGAGCTCCAGGTTCACTTTCTTCGGGTTTGATTTCTCCAGAGCGGCAAGAGTCTCGGCAACGGCGGCATCGATGAGCTTCTTGTAGCGCACAGCGGCTTCGCGGGAGGTAGCAACAATTTGCGCCTTGTAGCCATTAGGAAAAACGTGTTTCAGGTAGTGCGCAACCATGTCTTTGGCCTTGGCCGCAATGGTTGGCTCGGCTTCAAGATAGGCATCGCGTGAACCGTAGCCGAGGATCTTCAGGCGTTCCTGCAGATTGTAGTCGCTGAATACGTCAGCGAAGGCTACGTCCATTCCCGCCTTGTCAGGCACCTCCGCATTGTGGGTGCGACCTTCGTAAACGATCTCCAGCGTCACGCCATCCTCGATGGACTGCCGCATGGTGTATTTGTCGATGTAATCTCCAAAAACCCTTTCCGTTTTGTCGATGGGCGTGCCGGTGTATGCGATGCGAGTGGAATTCGGGATGCCCTTGTCGAGATTGGCCCCGAGCATGGCATATTGCGAGCGGTGGGCCTCATCCGTCATCACGAGGATGTGTGGGCTGGCGTTGAGCTCAGGGAAAGTTTCTGTCAAATCCGTTTCGCGAAACTTGTGGATCATCGCCATCACGAGATCCGATGAATCCGAGCGGAGCAGCTCTTTCAGCGTTTTGATACTGTCGGCCACCTTGACCGAGAAACCGATGCTTTGGCTGGTTTCGGATAGTTGGCCCTCCAGTTGGGTACGATCGGTGACAAAAACGACCTTCCACTTCGAGAGCGAGGGATGCAGGTACATCTCCCGCACCATGAACATCATGGTCAGCGACTTCCCGGAACCCTGTGTGTGCCATATAATACCGCTGCGCTCGCGGGGGCTCTGGCCTTCCAATATCCGCTTCACCGCCAGTTTAACCGCACGGAACTGCTGGTAGCGCCCGACCACCTTGATGGTCTCGCCTTTATCGTTGGTGGAGAACAGGGTGAAGGTACGGATGATATCAAGCAGGTTGTCACGGTCGAGCATTCCAGCTACGAGGCGCTGCTGATCGTTAGGACCGCTGCCGCCATGCTCCAGATCATTCACTGTACGGGGATAAGGATCGGCCCAGCGGTAGAAGTACTTTTCGCTGTGAGTCGTGATCGTCCCAAACTTCGCTTGCTGGCGGCAGGTCGTGACGGTGAACTGGTTGTAATAGAAAAGCGGGGCGCTGCCTTCGCCTCTTGCTCCACGCTGTTCGCTGTAGCGCAGAAGCTGGTCTATGGCTTCCGGAATCGGCTCTTTCACTTTCGGCGATTTGCACTCGATGATGATGACCGGCAGTCCATTCAAGAAGAGTACGATGTCCGGGACAACGTGATGCTCTGTGCCGAGGATACGAACCTTGAACTGGCAAACTGCGATGAAACTGTTGTTATCCCGATGTTTGAAATCAATGAAGCGGACCGTGGGACTCTTTTCGCCAGTCTTGCGATTCTCGCTGACGCTGGTGTTTTCCAGCAGCATGTTAAAGACGTGGCAGTTGTTCTGAAGTAGGCCTGTACCGGGGAAACTGGCTGTGAGTCGTTTGACCGCTTCCTCTACCTGATCGCCTTCCAGCCACGGGTTGATGACCTTCAGCTGTGCCCGCAACACCGGCAGCATGACTACCTCTGTAAAATTCTCTCGGAAGGTATCGTCGGGTATCTGTGGTTTGTCGGTGAGGTCGATGACATCCCAGCGCAAGCCCACAAGCTGATCCAACAGTGGCTTCTCGACGTGGTTGCGTTCATCGAGTTTGAGTTGTTTGGCGGTGTTGTCATGGCTGGACATAGATGTTCTCGCTTAGTGAGTTGCTTCCGCGCCCAACAATGGCGTGATGCGCCTCTTACCTGTGAGCAGATCTTGCATCATGGCAGTTTTAATGCGCTGTAATTTACTTCGTTGCATTTCGTTACACCTAATTGCTCTATCGTTTGAAAGCGCCGTATCTACAATTATATGCTGCTCTTCGAGGCTCGACGGCATGGGGACGTTAAGCTCTTCAAGTTCGGGCTGAGATATCGTTGTCATAGTGACATGCTTAGCGCGTGACATTAGAAATAGACGCGCCAAATAAGATTGGCATTCTAAGGCCAAGAATTCCGGTACAATCTTCGTTTTATCCGGCTGAACACGCATAACATGACACTCGAACAATGTTGGCTCGTTGATGGCTCGGATAATGTTGCAGCGGGCGATTCCTTCCAAAACAAGCGAACTTCTCGTGAAAAATAAGTCACCCTCCATCGCACCATATTTCAATAGATCACTCGGGGTAGCGTTTACGCGCTCTACCGAATCGCGGTTAGTATCAATGCCAAATGGCTGATAGATTTCAGACACATTGATTAGTTTATATCCCGACCCAACTAACTCAGGTTTCTTAAAAAAGCCATTCTTGGCACCCCCCCTTGAGAGACTTTTCAGTTTCTCAACCTTCCATTCCACTGGAATCCTACCCAGAAGGGAGTTTTTGAATTTGTGGGTTTGTTCGGAGCGGAGGTTGCCGTGTTCGTCGATGCCGCGAGTGAGGAGGTCTTGCATTAGGCCGGTCTTGATGCGCTGCTGCTTGTCAATCAACGCCTCGGTCTGTTCAATTGCGCGGTCCACCGTCGAGAGGATCTCGGCGATTTTGGTTTGTTCGGGTTTGGAGGCGGGTAAGGGAGCGCCGAACCTGTCTAATTCTTTTCTGGTAATGTGCTGCATGGTGGAGCCGTGGGATGCTTTGGTCAGCTCTGATAGATAGAACTCAATGAAAAGCTTTAGAAAAATCCTATCAACGCCTTCTTTTTCTACGACTCTGAAAAGATGCTGGTTAAGAGCCGCCCGGCCATTTTCCCAGATCCGAAGAAATAATGATGCACTCCATGAAAAGATCAAATCGCCGTTTTCAATGATATTTTTCGCAGGAAGTTTGCCTGAATAGTAGTCTGTGGGTGCATGTGGATTCTTCAATTGCTCGATCCGGATAATTGGCAATCCATCCTTTTCCCAGTCATCAGGCTTGAATGCATACCCATTTATGTATTCTGCAAGATCGCTAAGTCTTTTATTTTTCCAACCTTCCACAGCACTCATTTTACGATTTCCTTTTCACTCTTCAAGTTTTCTTTATGACCCCATTGCGACAGGCTTCCCGTGGGTAAGTCCTGTCTCATATGTCCCATAAATGTCCCATAATCGAGCCGTGTTTCACGCACTCCTTGGACGCACAGAACTAATGTCTCATTTGTCTCAAACATGGCTCATTTCTTCCCAGCCAGTACATAGTGGCTTCCGCGTTTTTCTCCAACGCGTAACAAAACAGCTTTATCAACAAGGGCATCAAGGTCGCGGGCGGCAGTCTTGCGTCCGACTCCGGTGAGTTGTTGATATTCACTGTTAACGATCCGTCCGGTTCTCTTAACATAAGCCACTGTCTGCAACTGTCGGTCATTCAGACCAAGTTTCGCGATAACATCGTCCGTGATCCAATCCCGCCAGAGGATGACGACAAAGGAACCGCTCCGCTGCTCGAATTGTGGCTCAGGCAGACCGGTTTCCTTGCAAAGTTCAATCATGCGCTGCGTGCCTGAGCCAGCTTTTTCGATGTATCGCGTCAGGTAAAGCGATTCGGCAATCAGGGGATTATTGGGCACTGAAGGGTGGTCATGGCGCAGATCGTCGAATGTCAGCGTTCCGGGCAGTCTGCCCGGGTTCCAGACTTCAAGACGATCGGAGAAGAGGCGGACTTCAACAGAGGCGTTGCTGTGGTAATCGCGATGGACAATGGCATTGACAACAGCCTCACCAATGGCATCAGGAGGAAGTTCATAGGTGGCAGGCGCGACATTGCTCTTCGCACGGATACCCACGGCCCGTCTAATCTTGGCAAGGACGAAGTCACGCGCCTGATCGGCTTGCTCAAAGACATCTCCGGTATAGATCTGCTGAGAGGCGAAGGGACGGCGATATTCCGTACCGTGGCAGTGGATACATTTCGTTTCAGCGGTACGGTGAAATCGTTGTGGATTCGTTCCGAAAAGCAGCACTGCGGCATTTGTCGGTTTTCCCTGTTCAAGCAGATTCAGGTGGGTAAGTATGGCTTGAGTAGCCGTGTTTGGTTTGAGGGGAAAAGCACGCTCTCTTGCGGCAGTTTCCAGAAACCACTCGACACGCTTACGGGAAAGGTGATGAAGGCTAGCACCATCACAGGCGGAGGTATCAAAAGGTGGAACACGCAGGGCACCCAACCCGTCGAGGTAGTCTACAAGACTGGCATAAACTTCGGAAGTCAGGGCACTGAAGTTTTCGATACGGCGTCGTATGAGTTCGGAGCTGGCGTTACTGACCAGTTGCCGCATTTTTGGCGCACGCTTCTTTTCGTCCGATCCCCAGACATAAATGAGCCGGGTTTTCCGATGTTTGCCGGCATAGTTGTATTCGTGTTCGGTAGAGGAGATACCATCCTTGTCCTCGGCGCCGTAGTCATAACCAAAGATTCCAAGATATATGTCACACCGTTTCACTTCTTCCAGATAGATCTGGTCGGCGCGGCGGTCTTTGGCTGGAAGTTCCTCAAAAAGGAAAACCTCAGAGATGAACCGATGGAGAACAGCGTCACCTGTGAGGAAAGCCTTCAAGTCCCGACGAACTTGTTGAAATTCCTTTTGAACACTGCTAACGAATATCTTAAGCTTCACTCTTCACCCTTTCTCCATAATAATCGAGAGCTTCGAGAAAGCTATCGAGTTCCCGCAGGGTTTCAATCCGTTCAGTTTCCATTTCACGGCTGGAGACAAAGTATTTGTCCCAGAGATTTTCCACCACAGCAAACAACCCGCGCTTTTCGGCATTCAAATAGCGGTTCAGCTCGTTGTGAGCGAGGTCGTAGAGCTTTTTCAGGATCAGACTGCGGGCTTCCTCCTCGGTGAGTTGTCCGCCGATGGCAGTGAGTAGTGCATCGGTCTTAACTATACGGGCTTGCAGGGCGGCTTTATCCTTGTGCAGGGCGGTAATTTTCTTCTTATCGTTCTTGTTGTTATTATCGAGGCTCGTCAGTTGGGCGTCCACCTGCCGGATCAACTCCTGGCTTTCGGCCTTGAACTCGTCACCGCCGAGACGCTTGAGCTGAAGCTTTAGTTCCAGCTCATCGCTCAAGATTTCGAGTTTGGCTTTTGCCTCTTTGATCCTTTTCTCCAAGGCGATGATGGCCCTCTCCTGTGTTAGTAAAGTTTGCCGTTCCTTGCGAGCAGATTCACTGGGGCTGTCCTTGAGGTCTTCGATGAGTTCCTTCAAAACTTTCTTGATGACGGTGGCGGTGACACTTTCATCCTCTTCCGGTTCGTACGCGGTAACTTCCCGAGCGCTTTCTACCGCCTCAGCGAGTTCACTCTGGGTCTCACTGATTTTGACCTCCAGAGCCTCAATTGCATCAGCCTCGGTCTGGAAGAATGTAGAAATAAGATTTTCGTCAGTGATGAGACTGTGATGCCAGCCGGTAGAGATGATGGTCTTGAGGTCGTAACGAATCTGTTGCCACCAGTTCACAAAGACCCCGGCGCTCTGGAACTCGTCGAGCACGCCCAACGGAAGGAGCTTGCCTTTAATCGTGGTCAGCAGCTCTTGGCGAACTTCAGGCATCTTTTTGCCATCGCGAAGTTGTGCGAAGTCGTCGCGAGCCACGTTCCACCATACCGCCAGAATGTCGTGGTGGGCGGAGAGGGTCTTCTGCAGGGCCGGATCGGCTTCGAGTATGATCTTGATGGAAGGCTTGGCCGCTATGGCCGGGCAAAAGGCAAGATAGCCGGGGCGCTCAGGATTAAAGAGTGTCGCTGAGATGATCCCGAACCTCGTGAAATCATATTGCTTGGCTTGTACCTCAGCCTCCGGCACGCCGCCGATGAGGTGGGCTTGCACATCCTCTGGCTCTGGCTCAGGGGTGTTATCCACATAGCGGCGGATATTGAGATTGTAGTCATGCTTTTCGACAATCTCCGTCTTGTCTACGAGTCGGCTGTATTTCGGAAGCTCTTGCTTGTGTGTAAAGATGAAGTCGATCTTCTCAATGTCCTCGGGGCGCAGCTTGTTCTGATTTTTACCTTCGGCGTATTCGCGATCAGCATTGACGAAGAGCACCTTGTTGCGCAGGGCATCGGGCTTATTTTTGTTCATCACAAGCACGCAGGCGGGAATGCCTGTGCCGTAGAAGAGGCCAGGCGGCAGACTGATGATGGCCTCGATCACGTCGTCGTTGATAAAAAGTTCGCGGATGAGCTTCTCCTTGCCACCCCGAAAGAGCACACCGTGGGGCATGATGGTCGCCATGTGTCCGTCGGGTTTGAGGCTTGAAAGCATGTGCTGAACGAACATGAGATCGGCCTTCTTGCCAGTCTCGGGGCACCATTCGCGGAAACGGGTGGGGAATTTCATGTTCGCCCGGCTATAGTTTTGGGAGAAAGGTGGATTGGCGAGAACGCGATCGAACTTACGGATCTGGCCATGGTCAAGGATGAGGGGGTCCTCAAGGGTGTCACCGTTTTCAATAGTGAAACGAGTGATATTGTGCAGGATCATATTCATGACGCAAATCGACCAGACTGTGCCGTTAGAATCTTGCCCGTAGAGGGCGAGGTCATTCGGATTTTGGCCCTGCTCTTCAATGTACTGGTGGCTCTGAATGATAAAGCCGCCCGAGCCCACCGTGGGGTCGTAGATTTCATTTCCCGCCTGAGGCTTGACTATTTGCACCAACAGGCGAACGACTTCGGCAGGTGTGTAAAATTCGCCACCCTTCTTCCCAGCGCTGTCGGCGAAGAACTTGATCAGATATTCGTAGGCTGCGCCAAGGAGGTCGGGGAACTCGAAGTTATCATTGACAAGAACAAACTGGGGTTGGTTAAAGTGATCGAGGAGGTCCTTCCACTTTTGATCGGGAATTTTAGTCTTTCCTTTGACGGCGTTGAAATCAATGTTATTCTTGAGTACCCCGGCGAGGGCGTCGTTCTCCTCTTCGACAGCGGCAATGGCCTTGTTGAGCATGTTGCCAATGTCGTGCTTGAGGTCCTTGAGTGCGGGCACCTCGTCGCCGTTATCATCTTTCCATGACTCGTGCCAGCGGGCGCGGATGGGAACGAAAAATGTCTCGCCGTAGGATGTCTTCTCTTCGAGAAGTTCGGTGAGCAGAACTGGGTCGCTAATGTGAGCGAAGTCCGTCTTGCGAAGTTGCTCACGCTTGCGATCGAACTCGTCAGAGAGGCGCTTCAGGAAAAGCAAACCAAAAATGAATTCCTTGAATTCTGAGGCATCCATCTTGCCGCGCAGGATATCGGCGGCCTTGAAGAGAAAGGATTCAAGTTGGGAAAGTGTTATTTTTTCAGCGGTCAATGTTTATTCCTCACGCACGACAATAGACGTATAAAGTAGGCACACGGCTGACAGGATCGCTTAGTATTGCTCGGGTATCGGACTCGCCGAGACTAATTAGGCGTCCTTGTAAACGAAATGTTCTCAGGTTATGGAAAGGTACAACATTAGAGTGGTAAGTTTTCTATTACATCTAAGTACTTAACTGTCAATGGAAAAAGCAATAATTCAGTAACCTGCCCCTGATACTTGTACCATAAGTTAATTTATAATTCTGCCATTTTTCATGCTTAGAATTTATCAATTTTCATATGAAAGGTTGTAGTAATAGTCCAAATATGAAAAACACTATTTCAGAGGAAGATATACGTAACTGCTGGTCTGGTCATCTGCCGATTTTAGAGCCAATTTATTCCAGGGAAAATGATAAAGGGGAATATTTACCGCTCATCCAACACCACGTTTAACTCTTCATCAGTGATCCTGGCATATTGTAAAGAGTAAGCCGCATTTTTGTGACCAAGTTGCCGTTGTACAGCGGCCACGTTGCCGGTTTTCTCGATGATGTACCGCCCCATTGCATGGCGGGCGCTGTGGGGCGTCTTACCTTCCACACCGGCAACTTTGCAAACATCATCCCACACCTGGTTAATTACCTTCACCGTTAAGCGTCCGTTCCCGTGTGGGTTGGTATAGGTTGAAAGAAAAAGTGCTGGCGATTGCCACTTGTCATTATCGGCATCCCATTCGTTTTTAACAAAGTCCAGGATTGCCGCGACACCTTCTTTGCTGATCTGGTAAGCATGGCGGATCCCGCCTTTTTCTTCAACCGTGATCTTTCGCTTTTCATAATCCACGTCCACAAGGTTAATTGAAGTTACTGCCCGCCGGCGCATACCTGTTTCGATAAGTGTATATATAATTGCCCGATTTCGATAAGGGCGGTATCCTTTCCGCCGAGGACGCGCTTTTTCCCCCGCATACCGGCGCCTAGATTTACTTAGCCCGCCGGTCTGTAAGAGTAAGTCCGCAGCGTCCAGCATTCTTCGCCGTTCACTGGCAGTCAAGGCCCTTTCAATCTCCAAGGAATTGGTTACAGGGATCGCCTTAATCTTCGCCATGGGGTTATCGAGCAGGAAAGGGCGTAGGCCATGCACCCATTTAGAGAACGTCTTCAGGTGCGCTATGACGCGGTTAATGGTGCGGTCGCTCCACTGCCGGGAGCCGTCTTCGAGGAGCGCATTTTTCAGATGTGATTTGAATGCCTCAGAAAGCCGGGGCGTCCACTTTTGCCGGGCGTCCGTCTTCTCCGTCAGCTCCATGAACCTCAAAAATAAATCAATGTCCCTATGCTGTTCTTTTTGTGATCGCTCCGTAGTTGTTACGGCATGATCGAAGTACCACTGCGCCCAAACCCGGAGGCCGTCCGGGGCGTTTCTGGGAATCACGACCAACTCCAAATTATTAGAGGAAGCTTTTTGGTTAGACTTTTTCAGGATATTCTTCATAATTCACCCGGTTAAATCATAAATAAGCTACACCTAATATATCTTTTGTGGAGTTTAATTGCAAGTAAGAATTGTTGCAGAGTTTTCGAAATCTAAGCAAATAATTACGCGTATGAAGGGGCGTACGCAGAATTCGGGGAAAAATAGTACGTTAAGGCTGGCAGCCGGTTATTGATATTCTTCTTGGTCAAAAATTTACTGATGAATGTAAAGCCCATCAATACGACAAAGCCAATCAGCCCATTGCCATAGAAGTTGTTCAGGCAAATTACGCTACTTAACAAAACTGCTCCGAGAGCTATGCTCATTAAGAATTTCATTTGTCAGCTCTTACCATTGACGCGTGCACACGTTTTATTTCTTCAAGAAGCTCTTCTTTGCTGATGATACCTTTCCTATCAAG
>PLLV01000224.1 GCA_003142295.1 Syntrophaceae bacterium | reverse complement strand
TTCGCATATTGTTCCTGCTCACCCTTTCCATATGTCTTGTATCGTGTCTGAGCTGGATCATGGAAAAACCCTCCTTTGTCCTCCGTGAAATCATCCTCAGCCCCAGCTCCCTCACGGAGGTGAACCTTCTCCTCGGTCTCGACGTTCAAAATCCGAACCGTTTTGACCTTACGCTCAAGTCTTTCGAATACGTTCTTTTCCTTAACAACGAAGAAATCGGAACCGGCCGCCTGGAAAAGGAGATTCTCGTCCCTTCGTCATCAACAACGCAGGTGCAGGTATCTGTCGTTGCAAAGTTTAAAGATCTGGGCGGTAGCCTGAAGACAATTATCACCGGTCATGACCTGCCTTACAAGATAGAAGGAAAGGCCTCTATTAAAACGGCCTTTGGCAGCCGCTACTTCCCTTTCTCTAAAGACGGGCGTATTAATCAGAAAAATTTATAATGACCTCCACGATAAAAATAATCGTAATCTTCATCATGCTTGCCGCCTTCCCTTTCGGCGGCAATGCTTTTGTCGAAACGAAAACATTCATCAAGGACTACACCTATCAGGCAGGTTAGGAGAGAGTGGACGTGAAGTGAGTGAGGGCAATTAGTAGAAAATTGCTTTTCTTTCTGTGTTCAGTAAAATTGGAGTTTAGCGGANNTTGATAGGAAGTGCCATTGGTGGATTCCTTGGCATATGGGGAGCCTACAAGCTCTATGGATAAATAGGCGCTTCTCCAATGATGATAGTTGATCATTGAAGGATAACTATCCTGACCCAGCATTATCTACTGCGCCAGAGGAATATTTTAAAGAGGGTAGTCGGTTAGCTCCTCCTGTATCCGGATATTGGGATGGCATCGTTAAGTGATACAGGTCGGCTCGCAGCTTTACTTCCTGTTGTCCACAATCGCTTTGCTTGTTGAAATATTCAATATTACAAATAGTAATGAACATGGTGGATCAAAATCTCTTTGACACACAAACATATCTTCCCCTATACTTCAAAACGTCGTAAGGAGATTCTTATCTAAATCTGCGTGCACCGCAGGGCAACCAGCCGGTTAACGGAGAAAACAAACCTCAACCTGTAGTATCGGAAGAAACCGGTATACTCGACTCAAATAACAAAGGTCACATTTCGATGTATACGCACAAGTTACACTTACAATTTATCATAAGTCTACTATTAGCTTTGTTGCTCATGCTTATCGCGGGTTGTGCCTCTAAAGGACAGATACTCCAGATGACTGCGAGTTATGAACAATATGAAAAGTTAGTAGAAGCAGACACTGGAAAATCAACGCACATTAAGACCTCACAGCTTTTCCCCTTATGTGAAGCATACGCTAAATTGAAGCGCTATAATAAACTCTTTCCTTGCTTGTCTAGATTAGATGATAATTTCAACAAAGGTGACAAAAGCACCAATGACTGGAGCGCGAACACTTATCTGCGTAACGATGTGACACCTTTTGTCAGCATGATGCGCGCTGAGGCGTATATCGAATTGGGCGACTACACAAAAGCTATAGAGGAAGCAAAGAACGGATATGAAAAAACGTTAAAAGGATCTTTCCCTGCCTGGGATGAGACACTTCTAAAAATTAAGACATATAATCTGTTATCCATGGCTTATGCTTTTAGTGGAAATCGAAAAGAGGCAGAAAAATATCGGGACTTGCTGGTTGATCTATACATTCCTTTTGGAGGTTCCGCCCTTAACAACCAGGAAAAGCAAATAGCGCTGGCAAAGGTTCACATAGCCCTTGGAGAATATGACAAGGCTCTGAAGTACCTTAAGCAGAGTCCGGGAGTTATGGCGTCTATTGGATTCGGTCTTATTGGGTCTATGATAGGTGCAAAAATTATTTATTTCGAATTACCAAATAAATTCGTGTTCAACAAATGTCTCTACGAGACAGGTAGTGTGCAGAAAGCTAAAGAAGGATATGATGCGCTTCTTCAAACACCGCAAACACGTGAGAACGGCGAGATCTATTGGATGATTTTATTCGATCGCGGACGGATTGCCGAAAAAGAAGGAAATCTTAAGGAGGCCATTGGTTTTTATAGTCGAGCGGTAGACATCATCGAACAACAACGTTCCACTATCAACACTGAAGCTAACAAAATCGGATTTGTCGGTGATAAGCAGGCCGTTTACCACAATCTTGTCAGTGCCCTCTTCGCCGACAAGCAGTATGACAAAGCCTTTGAATACGTAGAAAGATCAAAGGCCAGGGCACTCGTAGACTTTCTGGCATCGAAGAAGGATTTTGCCATCAGGGCCGGTGATGACAGGGTGGTGAAGGCCCTCCTTGCCAGGAATGATACCGCTGAGGCGGAAAACCTCATTCAGGATGCCTCTCTTGATAAATCCAAGACCCGCAGTGTTTCCATCAAGATACGGGAAGAGCTCCAGAAAGAATCCCCTGAACTGGCATCCCTTGTCAGTGTCACATCCCTTGCTGCCACTGAAATCCAATCGAACATCCCTAAAGATGAGGTACTCATTGAGTATTACTATGCAGAAAAGGATATGTTCGCCTTTGTTCTGTCTGATCGGGGATTGAAAGCAGTCAGGTTGAACGGCGATAAGCTTGCAAATGACATCCAGCAGTTCCGCAAGCTCCTGGAAAGTCCAAGCTCAAGCGACTATATGGAACTATCCCGGCAACTATTCAACAGACTTATCCAGCCCCTTGAGAACTTCCTCGGTAATCACAATCTTGTTATTGTACCACACGGGGCATTGCATTATCTTCCTTTTAATGCCCTGCATAATGGTAAGAGTTATCTCATCGAGCGTTACAGCATCCGGATACTGCCAAGCGCCAGCGTGATCAAATACCTGCAGGCTAAAAAAACGTCCAAACCGGCAGACATACTTGTATTTGGTAATCCCGATCTTGGTGATCCCCGTTATGACCTTGTCTATGCCCAGAATGAGGCCATAGCCGTTTCCAAAACGCAATCCCGATCCAGGGTGTTGCTCCGCAAAGAAGCAACCGAGACTGCCTTCAAAAAATATGGTAGTAGTTTCAAGTATATTCATTTTGCCACCCATGGACAGTTTAACGTCGATGCGCCTTTGAAGTCAGCTGTCCTGCTTGCCCCGGATGCCGAAAGTGACGGGATATTGACGGTGAACAAACTCTACTCGACGAAAATCGATGCTGACCTCGTGACCTTGAGTGCCTGTGAAACAGGTCTGGGTAAGATTGCCAATGGTGATGATATTGTAGGGCTGACCCGGGGTTTCCTCTATGCTGGAAGTAGTTCCATTGTGGCAAGCCTGTGGAAGGTGGATGACCTCGCAACCGCTGACCTTATGACACGGTTTTATACAAACATGAAAACTCTCGATAAGCGAGAAGCCCTCAGGCAGGCACAGTTGCAAACGAAGAAGAAATATGACCATCCATTCTATTGGGCATCATTCCAGCTGACTGGTAATTCAAAATAGACAGATAGAAAAAGCCGCCAGAATCCTGGAAGATTCGACGGCTTTTAACTTGTCACATTTCTACCGGTAATCGATAACCCTCAAAAACATGGCAATGTGAAAACTCGTAGGTGGAGACAGCATTTGCTTCTTCCTGAAAGTCTGAATCCTGAGATTTACCCCTGCATTGAAGATTTCAAGCGATAATCCTCAAAAAGATAATTTTCACAACCTCATTTCTGCATTGACAACGGGGTTATTTTTGGTATCTTTGAACCAAAAGCATTTTTTGTTTCCAAAAGGGTTGCTGATCCTATTGAGCGAATTCTTGTTCCTATATCAACCCTTAACATTAATGGGGATATTGAAGAGTCCCGCCGCACTTTTTTACAAAATCTCCTGAGAATTATCACACACTCAGAAGGAAGTTCTTATCAGTTAATATCAATTCAATAGAACCCCCCTTGATGACGAAAGAGGTGTTGAGAGCCATGCCCACATGTCGAGTTAACAACGTCGACCTCTACTATGAAATCACAGGTCAGGGCCCTCCTCTTTTATTCATCCACGGCCTGGGTTCCAGCACCCGTGATTGGGAAAACCAAGTCCCTTTTTTCTCTCAGCGTTTCCAGGTAATCACCTTTGACGTTCGCGGACATGGCCGATCGGGTAAGCCCCGTGGCCGCTATTCCATTTCCATATTCGCCGCCGACACATCGGCCTTCATGCGAACGTTGAACATCATTCCTGCCCATGTTGTCGGTTTTTTAATGGGTGGCATGATCGCCTTCCAGCTCGCCGTGACAGAGTCTGATCTCTTTCGAAGTCTCACCATTATCAACAGCGGCCCGGAGCTTATCTTTCGCACGTTAAAAGAAAAATTTCCGTTCTTCATAAGGCGTGTCATCGTCCGTCTCTTCGGTATGCGCGGGATGGGCACCGTTCTGGCGAACACCCTATTCCCGAAACCGGAACACAAAACCCTTCGCGATCGGCTGATCCAGCGCTGGTCGGAAAATGACAAGCAGGCCTATATAGCCTCCATTAAGGCCCTTCCCAACTGGACAGTTATGGACAAAATCCATATGATAGCATTCCCGACCTTGATCATCTCTGCTGATATGAATTACGCCCCCGTCGCCTGGAAAGAGTCCTATGCGTCAAAAATCGTCGGCGCAAAGGTGGCCGTCATCCGTGATTCACGACATATGACACCCCTTGAACAGCCGGAACAACTCAATCAAACCATTATGACCTTTCTCTCAAAGGTAGATTAGGTGATGAATATTGAAGTCAGCACCTTCGAAGAAGTCACCCATGCGTAATCACGGGGCAGCCTGCTTAGAATAGTGTCGGCGTAAACATTACTGGGAAAGCAAAAACCCCCTTTCCACCCCTTCTTTCCGAACTGTTCAATTGACGGATTTCGAAAAATTTGCGGAAGTACAACTGGTAATCATCGTCAGTGCGGCGCCTTTATGGACGTGATAAATAAAAATAAGAGTTTTTTTATTAAATCCGAGTTGCCTCGGGAATATAAAAGGAGGTTTTAAATGTTCACCCGTCAAATTCGACTGGCAGGTGTTCTCCTGTTAGTTCTTTTCATGGGACAAACAGGAGCGTATTCTGCAACACAGGATTTTGCCAATGTACAAATCCAGACAGAAAAAGTCGCGGACAACGTTTTCATGCTCATAGGAGCGGGTGGAAACATTGGCGTTTCCGCTGGCAAGGACTGTGTCTTCATGATCGATACCTCATATGCCTCACTTACGAACAAGATCAAGGCCGCCATCGCGCAAATCAGCGACAAACCCATTCAATACGTCGTGAACACGCACTGGCATCAGGATCATGTAGGCGGCAATGAAAATTTCGTTAAGGCAGGGGCAACCGTGGTAGCTCATGAGAATGTCCGTAAACGGGTGAGCACCGAGCAGTTCGTCAAGCTTCTAAATAAAACAGTCCCCCCTTTGCCTGAGTCGGCACTGCCTGTCATCACCTTCAGTCAGGACGTGACCTTTCATCTGAATGGAAATGAAATATTCATTTTTCACATTGAACGAGCCCATACCGACGGGGATGCCATCGTTCATTTTAAAAAATCCAATGTCATCCACATGGGGGACATTTATTTTAACGGTATGTACCCTTTCATTGATCTCTCCGCGGGCGGTTCGATAAATGGCATGATAGCGGCGGTGGAACGGATACTCCTGCTTTGTGATCAAAATACGAAGGTGATCCCGGGACACGGTCATCTGTCCGACAAGGCTGAATTAGAAGAGTACCTCAAGATGCTGGTGGCTGTGAGAGACCGGATCAATCGTGAGATCAAAGCTGGAAAACCTCTGGATGCAGTTATTGCTTCCCAACCGACGCGCGATCTTGACCAGGTGTGGGGAAAGGGTTTTATGAAGCCGGAACAGTTTGTGAAGGTTGTGTATGACAGCTTGGTAAACGAGAAATCACATTGAAGTGCAATGTCATTGATCAGGATTAAAGATGGGAGGAAGTAATGGAAAGGATAGCGCTCGTGACAGGGTCCACGAACAACATAGGAAAAGCCATAGCGGATGTTCTATCAAAAGAAGGTTATCACGTCATTATCACATCCCGCAACGAGGCCGAGGCAAAGATAGTGTCAGAATGCCTGGCTAAAAAGGGTTCTTATTTCAGAGTCGATTTTTCACAAGCGGGCGAGATTGAAAAATTGTTTGAATTTATAAAGGAGACCTTTGGACGCCTTGATGTCCTTGTTAACAACGTTGCCTATACGAGAAACGAATCGATCTTGGATTGCGACTTGAGCAACTGGGAGTATACGTTAAATACAAACCTTAGAAGCTATTATTTATGCACCAAGCTTGCAGCAGAAATCATGAAAGAGAAAGGCGGAGGTTCTATTGTAAATATGACCGTCTCCAGCACAAGGGGCACAAAGGATAAATTCTCATATATGGTAACCAAGGGAGGTGTAAACTACCTGACCATGTGCGCGGCAATAGATCTTGCTCCTTTTAATATTCGTGTCAATGCGGTGGGTTCAGGACTCGTAGGTACCCCGGTGGGCTACAGGGAGTATGTTGGCAGACCTTATCAAAATGAGAGGATTCCCATTGGACATATTGGCAATCCTGAAGACGTTGCTGAGGCCGTAGCGTTTATTATATCAGATAAGGCGAAATATATAGTCGGTGCAATTCTATCGGTGGACGGCGGACTTAATATATCATTGCAATAGGAGTTTCTATTAGGATTGGAACCCAAGCACCAACATTAGTTATCGATTGCGGCAATGTAGCAGTGCCGGATCGAAAGAGCCCTTCCTATTATCAAGCTGTTTTTTTCCTTTTTAAATAGATTTCTTTTGTAAATCGTGATAATCAGAAAAACATCTGAACTGAAGCACTGAAGCAGTAGCAAATATATTCCTTAACCATTAAACCCTGCTTGAGGGTGTTATGGACTGATTATTGAAACCCCGTTTCTTACAAAGAAAGCGGGGTTTTGTGTTTTTTGATGTCTTAGCGGTGAGAGAATGAGACCTTTGCATAACTCCTCTATTCGTCATTCCGGGCTTGACCCGGAATCTAGGAAATGCTTGATGATGCTGGATTCCGGCTTTCGCCGGAATGACATAATTGCTGGTTTTATACAGTTATGCAAAGGTCTCAGAATTAGTTTCGTTATGAGTATGACTTGAAGCAATAAAATGACTGTAAAAAGGAGGGGATTTATGAAAGTGCAGAAAACTGTTCACGTTACTACGTTTACCAACGGTCTGGTGGGACCGAGCTTGCCTATGATTGGACCGGTGGCCGATGGCGGAACCATCATAGCTGAAACCGCCCCTGGCTGCTGGGGGCCGATGATCACCCCATCCTTTCAAGGGGGACATGAAGTGACCAGGCCTGTGGCTGTAGACGGCGCCGAACCCGGAGACGCCATTGCTATCCGCATCAAGAAAGTCCGCGTGACATCAACAGTTACGGCATCCGGTACCATGGGCTTCGTTGAGGGACGTTACACTGCTGATCCCTTTGTGGCCCGACATTGTCCTGGTTGCGGAACGAAAAGCCCTCTTACGCGAGTTGAAGGCATCGGGGCAGAAGCTATTCGCTGTGCTGAGTGTGGAGCTGAGGTCAGTCCCTTCCGTCTAACCAATGGATATACGATTGTCTTCGACGATGCCCGCAAAATAGCACTTACCGTAGGTCCCGCAGTAGCCAGGAAACTTGCTAAGAATGCCTCCAAACTTATGGCTTTACCCAAGGAATCTTGCCAGAATCCTGCCGTTTCTCTATGTCCAGCGGACATCTCCGGTGTAATGACCCGGTTGCGGCCGTTCATCGGGAATATCGGTACAACCCCTGCCATTGATATGCCTGATTCTCACAACGCAGGTGATTTTGGACAGTTTTTATTAGGTGCACCCCATAAGTTTGGCATCACGAAGGACCAACTGGAGAACCGCACAGATGGTCACTTGGACATTGATTCGGTGCGGGCAGGGGCCATCCTCATTTGCCCGGTGAAGGTGCCAGGGGGCGGGGTTTATGTGGGGGATGCCCATGCAATGCAGGGGGATGGGGAGATAGCGGGGCACACCACGGATGTCTCTGCAGAAGTCACGTTACAAGTAAACGTTCTTAAAGGCTTGAAAATTGGGGGTCCAATCTTGCTGCCTCCTGCCAAGGATTTACCCCATCTGGCCCGCCCTTTCACTGCAGCCGAAAAAAAAGCAGCAAGGAATCTGGCAAAGAAGTTCGGTCAGACCACAATAGAGGACGCGGCCGCTATCCAGATGGTCGGTTCTGGGGCAAACCTGAATGAAGCCACTGACAATGGTGTTGCACGTCTCGCAGAACTTTTTAAGATATCGAAAGAAGAAGTTCAGAATCGAGTAACTATTTCAGGTGCAGTGGAGATTGGGCGTCTGCCAGGGGTTGTTACAGTGACTATGCAGGTTCCCATGACCTGGCTGAAGAAACTAAACTTGGCAAAATTGGTGAAGGAACATTACGCTTTATAGGCAAATAGGTTAGCGGTGCCATCTATTTATTATGATACTGTTCGAGCCGCCTCATGTTAGAAGGGGCGGCTCTTTCTTCCAACCCGCTATACGTAACAAAAAGGTGATTGAAACTTAAGCTTATTAGGTTCATCATCTATCTGTATTTCCTATTGATTTATGGGAAATGAGGTAGCGATGGACCAGATGACCACAGAAAATTTCAGTATCATATCAGAGAAAGAAACCCTGGCGGACTTTGGAAGAAACGACATAGAGGCAGGGTTTCTCCCATCCATTATTTTACCCGAACTCTATAGAGGAAAATCAGGTAAGGTGTTTTACCCTGAATACACGCAGGAGGCGCGAGCGCTTCACTGGGTGTTGAATCGCCTTGAAGGCTGGGACTTGCCGGGCAAAGCGCATGTGGAGGAATATTTTCGGAGCATGTATAGGCGGAACTTTAGACCGAGGACATACTCTGGTGCCCTAACAGCCATTTATATTTTTCTCACTGTTATCAGAGATTCCGGAAAGACCCGTCTGGAAGAGATCACCAAGAATGACCTGGAGGCTTTTATTGAACATGAGCAGGATCGGGGGTTAATGATATCGACGGTGCGGACGAGGCTTCACTGTGTTAATGCCTTTTTAGGCTATGTTATTGAAGCAGGGATTGTCAGCGGTGATGTCTTGGCAAGAAGGATTCGCCTGAGGAAGCCCGAAACATTGCCGCGAGCCATGGACCCGGACGACGTGAAGCAATTACTCTCCGTTATCGACAAACCGAGAGACCGGGCCATGGTCACGGTGCTTCTCCGTACGGGGATGAGAATCGGTGAGTTGCTCAACACTAAGATGCCAGATCTTCACCTCTGTTCTGTTATGAATGAAAGGTTGTTGTTTGATACTTAGCAGAGCCTGTTATTGAACGCTCTGCCGGCCCTCTGTTCGACGAGATCTACCGCGGAAGGTACCTCAAGTTGAAATTACATTCACGGAGATTTTTCACACCGATCTATCTTTCCTCCCCGCACCTTCCCCTTCGCTAATATGCGGTCTTTGTATCTGAGGGTTTATCTGCATTTTTCAGGTGCAAGAGATAACCTTTGCCGCCGCAAGGCCCAGATATTACACCATAGGATAATCTGATTGTTACTGGACGAAGGGCGATTCTGCAATTCTCACCCTGTGTGCTAAACCAACGACGCCCCTTGTGGTTTGTCCGGGTTTGATGTATAAATAGATCCCGTTTTCAAAGCAGCGCTCACAAAGGAATCTGATCTTCGATAGAGGACAAGGGTATTTTTCTGTAACGATCTATATACGACCATATTCGCAAGGAGAGAAAGATGAAAAGATTGATGCAGATTTTTGTCATACTGTTATGTGCCTCAGTGTGGTTCGGTCCGACGGCCTATGCAGGACCATCTGTTGTTGTCTCTGAAGGCAAATATGTGATGGGCGATCTCGACTCCAAGAAGGACGCTAAGGTCCTTGCCCTCATAGAAGCAAAAAGACTGGCACTCGAGCAGGCCGGCACTTATATAGCAAGTTCCACTGAAGTAAAGAATTTCCAGTTATCCAAAGATCAGATAAACACATTGGCCTCGGGTATCATGTCCGTGGAGGTTCTGAAGGAAGACTGGAAGATGTCAGGAGAAAACATGGTGGTCACTATCCAGATCCGGGCGACCATCGATACTTCCAACCTCAAAGACAAGATATCCAGGATGCAGGAAGGCGAGAACACGGAGAATTATAAGGAGATTCAAAGCCAGTTGGCAACTCTGCAGAAGGAGCTTTCGGAATTGAAGGCCCAGAGGCAGAAGGAAGCTGCAGCAGGGGCTAAAGAACCTCCCAGCAAGGAAATGCAGGATAGGCACGAGAAGCTTGTCAAGGGAATGTCTGCACTGGAATATGTGGAGAAAGGCAATGGAGCTCTGGCCACTCAGCGCTGGAAAGACGCCCTCGACGCGTTCAATCAGGCCATTATACTTAATGCCGGCCTTGTCGATGCCTACGCGGGAAAGGCTTTTGCCCTCCATGTGCTAAGAAGGCCGGAGGAAGCCCTTGTGTCCGTGGATAAGGGATTAGAGATAGATCCTCTATCCCCGAGAAATCTGGGAGTCAAGGCGCTGATTTTAAAAGACCGACCTGATCAGGTTGATGTCGCACTTGGCCTCGTCAATAAAGCACTCCATATGGTACCTGACAGCCAGAGGCTATATCGTATCAGGGGTGAAGTTTACATAAAAATGAGAAAACCCCGCCTGGCCCAAGCAGATTTTGTAACCGCCTGCAAGCTGGGGGCTAAAGAAGCCTGTAGAAGGGCGGAATTGTTAAGAGATAAGGTTGATCCCAAAAGGCCGTTCGAACAAAAATAGAATATACATGGTGTGCTGAAGGATGAACATCACAGAGACGATGCGCAAGAAACTGCTCGGTTTTCAGAGGAATGAGATTACCGAGCATCACATTTATAGGAAACTCGCCCAAAAGGTCAAATCACCTGAAAACCAGAAGATACTGGAAAACATAGCCGATGACGAACTGCGGCATTATAGAAAATGGCGGGACTGAGTTTTGTTGTGGCTGCGTTCAGCTTCCTAATCGGCTACGCCATGCGCGCTTTTCTCGGTGTTAACGTCTGAGAGCCGTTTGGACTTGCATCCTGCTTCTCTTATTTATTGCAAATTAACTTTTTTGAGCTTTCTCGGTACGTTCACTTCAGGCGAGAAGATCAAATGGGGTGGGACTTCCTGCGCTCCCAGGATCTGAACGAGTTCATCCAGGGCAGCGGCTATATCCATGAGCCTTACAGCAGGCAGCACTTCCAGACCGGCAGCCAAAAGACCCTGAGCCACCTCGGGCGCCCTCGCAACCAGCGCTTTTCCCTCCTGCGTAAGATTGACATCGACAATCCGCCGGTCTACGCGTGTCCGTACTCGTAAGACAAGACCTTTCTCTTCCAGACGGTTCAGTATGCCCACAACAGTTGCCGGATGAAGATACATCTTATGGGCCAGCTCAGATACCTGAACAGGAGAGGATTCAGCAATCATCTTGATAGCCCAGATCTGCGGACCCGTAATGCCCGTCTGTTTCTTCGCCTTCTTGGACTGCTCGTTAATGACCTGGTATACCCTCCTCAGATTATCAAAGATGTCAGCAATAGCCTTCTGCTTTTTTCGCACGTTCATACCCCCGCTGATAAATGTCGTATAATTTCTGTGCTGATCGTTACTATACAAATTATTTTTATAAAAAACAATTGACTTTTTTATAAAAAGTAGTAGAAAGAGAACATTATTGTAACTCAAAATCATAGAAAGGAGTATTTCGTATGAAGAGACGAAACGCACTTTATTGGCTAATTGCATTTATTATGAGCCTCACGCTGATTTTTGCCGGCGCATGCACAAAGTCGGCGACTGTGAAGGACGTCGGTGCCGAACAGCAGGCAGCGGCTCAGAAGGATTCAGCAGCCGGCGTTCAGGGTGCCGCAGGTCAGAAATCAATGTCGGAAGGCCAGAAAGTTTCGCCTGAGAGTGGAGCCATAACAGGGGAAAGCAAGGCAGGGGCGAAAGGCAAGGCTGCAGCCGGCAAACTGGAGACTTATGTTGTCAAAAAGGGCGACTGCCTGTGGACAATAGCCAAGAAGAAGAAAATTTACAATGATCCCTTCCTCTGGACTGTCATTTATGATGCTAACAAGGGAAAGATTAAGAAAGCAAATCTAATCTACCCCGGCCAGAAACTGAAGATTCCCCGCAGCGGCATAACCATGGATGCCATCAAGGATGCGAGGCAAAAAGCTGGTGCGAAGAAACCATATCTTCCCCCGGCGGCTGCGATAGTTCCAAAGAGTTAGGTGTCAACAGAAATTTATTAGTCAGAAGATTGCTCCGCATTCAACGCATGTACTTGCGCATGGCAGAGCTGTTCATACCCGAATAAATTATCGACAAATAAATGGGGCTTAGGTTCACTTACGAAACTATGTGCCCCATTTTTTTGACTGCCGAATGAAAATGCATGTCTCTCCTGATCTTTGCCTTCCCAACATTCTAATTCTATTATATACGTGCAGGAGGCGCGAAAGGAAATAGAATATGGGTCTCACCGATAAAGAACACCGGTCATTTCTGAGGAGAATTGCCAGGCGGGCGATGATTGAGAAAGGACTACTCCCTGATTTCTCCGATGAAGCAATAGCGGAACTTGCCGGCATTCAAACGCCCGCAGTAACTGATGGTGAAAAGGTTCGTGACCTCAGAAATATTCTCTGGGCTTCCATTGACAATGATGACACCCGCGACATTGATCAGCTCACAGCCGCCCAGGCGATGTCCGGAGACTCCGTAATGATTCTTGTCGCAGTCGCCGATGTGGACGCCATAGTCAAGAACGGTTCAGCTATCGACGATCATGCCCGCCGTAACACCACCTCCGTATAGATGTTGAGGCTTGCACCACCAACGCCCAGGCTGATGAATATCATTGCCCCGCAGATCGACATGGGCACGCTCACGAGCACGATGAACGGATCACGGAAGCTTTCAAATAGCGCCGCGAGGGCCAGGAAAATGATAATCAGTGCAAAGAAGAATGTCACTATGAGCGCGCTGGACTCCTGTACAAACTGGCGTGACTCGCCGCTGTAATCAATGCTGTAGCCCTGGGGCAGCACGTCTTTTGAGAGGTTTTTCAACGTATCCGGCGCCTCGCCGAGAGTAACACCAGAAGCGGGCACGGCGGAGATCGTGGCGGAATTGAGTTGCTGGAAATGGTTGAGTGACTCCGGCACTACGTCTGTTCTGAGGCGCACAAAGGTTGAAACGGGAATAGATGCCCGCCGGCAGTATTTATGTAGTAGTTCCGCAGCTGCCCGGCATTGAGCCGGTCGCGCTGCATCACCTGCGGAATCACTTTGCAAGAGCGCCCGGCAAGGCTGAAGTAGTTGACATAGCCCCTGCTCAGCATCGATGCCAGTGCATCGCCTATGTCTCGCATCGTAAGACCAAGTTGTGCCGCCTTATCGCGATCTATCTCTATGGTTGTCTGCGGCTTGTCGATCTTGAGATCCGTGTCCATGTATGCAAACGTCCCGCTCCTCAGGGCCTTATCCATCAGCGCTTGCGAAGCCTGGTTCATCCGTTCGTAAGATTCGGTTGTGCCGATAACGAACTGTACCGGCAAACGATCCGTTTCGGGAGCGATCTGCAGAATGGGCGTCTTTACGGTTATTCTCAATATCTCGAACACCATATCTTATCTCTTTCCTGCGGTCTTTTTATGCGCAATCAAATCCACCCGCCGGATTCTCATCGGGGCTCTGTGTCACTTCATGAGCAAAAGCTCGCCCTTCTTATGGTAAAGAAAGCGGACCATGTAGTATTCGAATGGATAACCGCTCTCATAGTAGCGGAATTTTTCTTTGTGCCGCATGTCGATGGCTTCCAGTGTTGATATCCCCGCCATGATGCCGGTTCCATGGTCAACATTCTCGAAGGGGTCGGTGGCGGCGATGGTCGTAAAACGGATGCCGGCGTCAACCGCGAANNGGTGGCCGGGTCGAACAGGCCGCCAATGCCGATGGTACTGTTGGTCAAAAAGCGACCGAACGTCGTCAGAAACTTCTTCCCTTTCAACTGGAAGGCGCTGTTGTAGAGCGTGCGGATCTCCCCGATATTGGCGAAAAAGTTGGAAACCCCTTTCTGGATAAAAGTGGGGGTGATAAACTCATAGCCGCTCACCACGGGGAGGAAGAAGTATCTGTCAAAGCGATAGTTGAACTTGTACACGCCCCGGTTGAACCCCTCCCAGGGATCCGCAATATCGACGACCCGCTCATCGTCGCTGAATTCGCTCACCGAGTGCATTGCCGGCTCCTCGGGGGGGCGGTTGGCTATGGTGGTGGCGCACCCGGTAAGAGACAGCGCCAGATACAGGGCGAGAAGGACCGGGTAAATCCGGAATATGGTAACAGGCACGATGATGCACCTCCTTATCGTTTGAAGAACCCGACAAAGTCGGCCATGTTGTCCCGGTATTCAAGGTTGCCAAGATGGCCCCCACGGGGATAGACCTTGGTCCGCTCGCCGAACAGCCAGCGAAGGTAGTCAATTTCAGCCGGCGACAGGATGAAGTCGTTATTGTTGGTCATCACGCCGAACTTGGGGGACGACTTCAGGTACCCCTCGATGCTCTTGAGGCCCAGCGAGTCAATGAACGCCTCCCGGGTGAGTCCCGGCCGCTTCTTCTGAAAGTACGGATACAAGTACTCGTCGAAGTAGTTGATAAAACTCAGGTGGACGCAGACCAGAAAATAATCGCTAAGCGGATCGGTGGCGGTCAGGACCCGGTTCTTCGGGACGACGTAGCCGCCGTTGGTCATGACGTCGGAGGCGAAGATCATCCCGGCTGAAGAGATCCGGAAGGAGAGCCCGATCAGTCCTCCGTCTTCATCATGGGAGAAAAGCTTGGACTTGTAAACCGCGTAGAGGAACTCATCGTTGATGTCGATGAAATCGCCATGGCGGTAGAACTCGGTGAACTTGGCCAGCATGTTATTGAAATAGGCGCCTATTTTCCTTGGGCCACCGTGGATTTTGTCCAGCAGCCCCTCGATCCTTGTTACCGAGTTATAGAGGTTCACCGCCGGGTTGACCATGAGGACCTTGCGAAAGTTGAAACTCTTCCGCTCCTCATCCAGCTTGGCCACAAAGGCAGCCTGGGTCCCGCCCAGGCTGTAGCCGCCGAGGTAGAAGTCGGACACCTCGATATCTCCCTTCACCTTGCTCCAGGCATTCTCCATCACCCGGTAGAGGTCCACCGCGTCTTCGGTCAGATCGCCGGGAACGTGGTTATGGGAAGCAGAGACGATGAAGTTCGGGTGGGTGGGGGACGGCAGGGTAAGGACATGGTAGCCCGCTTTGTAGAGCTCCTTCATCATCGCCACGACCTTCTGAGACCGGTCGCCGGCGCCGGTTCCGACGATCAGGAAAACCAGCGGCGCTTTCTTATCCTGATAGGCCAAGGTGCAGCGCAGCCCCTCATCGTAAAAAAAGATATCCGGCCTCTTGAGGTCCGGGATGACGTCGAGGACGAGCTGCCTGACTGATATCTTGGCAGGGGGCGGAGGTTTGAGATTGTCCGGGGTCCCCAGGATCGTAGCATCATAGGAGCCCGGAATCGGGTAGCCATACCCGTCATCCGCCGCTTGGCCGACAGCCGGCAGCAGGATAAGGCAGAGAATAACGGCAAGTGTCAGGTGTTTCATGCAATAATAGATACTTTACAAATTGGTCAGCCGGACGTCAGCAAACGGCGATTATCCGCTGCTGTGCTGTCTTGAAGCATACGCCGGCGGCGTCTAAATCGTTCATTACTTTTTGCCGAGGCAGTCGGCCTTCCACATACAGTCGTTATCGCAATTTTCTTTAGTTTCGAAGCATGGGGAATAGCCTTCTTTGATTTGGATATCCCGGATGATATCTTGTTTGGAACGGCCTTTTCCTGCGTCTACGCCCCAGGTCATTGCAATTTCACGAATTTTCTGCATCTTCATGATGGCAATCTCTCCTTTGTGCATGATCTGTTTGGGTCTGATGTTACCTGTTTTCATTGTTTCCTCCGCCACCTCTTTCCTCGAGCCTGTTTTGATTGAACCTTCTTTCACTCACCTCCACCCAGTACTTTGTAAAGCGTCACCAGACTAGTGAGCCGGGCCAGGCGGAGGGAGATCAGACCCTGCTGTGCGCTGTAAAGCGAACGCTGCGCATCCAGAACGGTCAGGTAGCTGTCAATTCCCCTTATGTAGCGGGCATCGGAGAGGCGATAGCTCACGGCGGTGGCCTGCACCAGGGACTGTTGCGCCTCCATCTGATCCCCCACGGTTCCCCGTTTGGCAAGGGCATCGGCCACTTCCCTGAAGGCTACCTGGATCGCCTTTTCGTACTGGGTCAGGGCAATCTCCCGATCAGCCTTTGCTACCTTGAGATTTGCCCATCGTGAACCGGCATCGAAGATGGGGAGAATAATTTGTGGTGCGAAAGTCCAGGTGTCTTGGCCGGACTTGAAAAGTCCGGAAAGCTCGGCACTGATTGTGCCGATGTTGGTGGTCAGAGTGATGCGGGGGAAAAATGCTGCCCGTGCGGCGCCGATGTTGGCGTTGGCGGCCTTGAGCTGGTTTTCGGCCTGGAGGATGTCGGGGCGACGCTGCAACACCTCGGAGGACAATCCTGGGGTGATATCCTGCATCGTCGTAACCGCACCCAGCTCACCCGGCAACAGCTCGGCCGGCACCGGTGAGCCGATCAAAAGGTTCAGGGCGTTCTCGTCCAGGGCTACCTGGCCGGTGTATCTGGCGATGTCAACCCGCGCTGCATCGACACGGGTTTGGGACTGACGGAGATCAAGCTCGGAGGAGGCCCCGACTTCGTAGCGACGCTTGATCAGGTTGTAGGTGGCTTGCTGGGCCTCCAGGGTCGATTGGGCGAGTTTCAGACTCTCGCGATCTGTAGCAAGGGTCAGGTAGGCGTTGGCAACCTCTGCCACCAGCGAGATCTGTGCGCCGCGGCGGGCCTGCTCTGTGGCAAGGTACTGCTCCAACGCCCGATCTTTCAGGCTGCGCACACGGCCGAAGAAGTCAAGTTCCCACGAGCTTATGCCCAGGTTGACTCCGTATTGAGTGATCGTCTCCGGCTGTCCGGTTCCCGAGACATCCGCGGGCAGCCGCTGTTTACTCAAGCTGCCGGCAGCGTTCACCGTCGGGAAGAGTTCGGCACGCTGAATCCGGTACTGCGCTTGCGCCTTTTCGATGTTAAGCGCTGCGACCCGCAGGTCGCGGTTGTTGTCCAGCGCCAGATCGATCACCTTCCGCATCTTCTCGTCCACGAAGAAATCACGCCATTTGAGATCGGCGGCAGATGGAGAAATCGGTGCGGTTGTTGCGTGTTTATAGGCAGGGCCGGTCGGCCAGGCGGCTGGGACCGGCGCTTCCGGGCGGGTGTAAGTTGGGGCCAAGGTGCACCCGGCCAGACAGACAATCATTGCGGAGATCAATAACGTTTTTCGGATCATGTTAATGCGCCTCCGGAGAAGTAGTGAAATCTGGATGTTGTTCTGATGCTTGATCCGGCTGCTTTCCCTTGAATAGACGGAGCACCAAGACAAAAAACAGTGGAATATAGAAAATGGCCAGGAATGTTGCTGTGAGCATTCCTCCCGTGACGCTCGTGCCGATGGCGTTCTGTGCTCCCGAACCGGCGCCTGTGGTGACTGCCAGCGGCAGAACCCCGAAGAAGAAGGCCAGGGAGGTCATCAGGATCGGACGGAGCCGCAGTCGCGCCGCTTCTAGCGTCGCCTCGATCAGCCCCATGCCTTGCTCTGTCAGCTCCTTGGCAAACTGGACGATCAGGATGGCGTTTTTGGTCGATAGGCCGATGGTAGTCAGGAGACCCACCTGGAAATAAACGTCATCGGGAAGCCCCCGCCCCGATGTTGCAAGGAGGGCGCCGATCACCCCCAGTGGCACCACCAGCATGACGGCAAAGGGAATTGTCCAGCTTTCGTAGAGTGCAGCCAGACACAGTAGGACCACCAGGAGCGAGATGGCGTAAAGGGCAGGCGCCTGGGAGCCGGTCATCCGCTCCTGGTAAGAGAGACCGGTCCAC
>PLLV01000021.1 GCA_003142295.1 Syntrophaceae bacterium | reverse complement strand
ATTACGTCAGGAGAACTTGAGAAACGTAAGAGCACAGATGGGGGCTGGCTGTTCAATATAAAGGACGTCTCCGAGCATAAAATGCAGAAAAAAAACAAGTAGATTAAGAAAGGGCGGTTTTATGAAGTGGAGAAATCATATGATAACCGGTTACGCACTTGCTTATGCGTTAACGGGGAATTATGCAATATCGTTAATAAGCCTGCCTATGTCGATCATGCCTGACATTATAGAATACATCCCCAAAGTTAAATACCTGAAACAACAATTCTTGTCTCACAGCATAATCGTATGGGGCGCCTTATCCCTTATCGCATACATCATTTCCCCGGTCGGAGGTCTGCCGGCAGTGACTGCCGCAGCTACGGGCGCCATATCACATCTCCTTTGCGACAAGTTCTTATGGAGGCTGAATCAATTGCCGGCGTTAAGGTATTTAAAGGTCAGATCTGCCATCGAATGCATTATTGCGCTTGCGGCGGCCATCCTTNNTCCTGCCGTATAACGTAATGGCGATTGTTTCCCTGGGAGTGGCCGTGTGGATGATTATATTCCGGGATCTGGTCACCTACGGCATGGGCGTCATAGTTTTGGCGGTAGTCTTATTTTTCATAGGACAGGCATTGGCGCTCCCGATCCCATGAGCCCGGGATCCCTCAGCGGGTTAAGTCATCGTAGAAGTACATATTATGTAAGGGAGGTATCTTATTATGGCCGCAGGACAAGGACCAGACTCAGTACTTTTTGGATTTTCGGGGACTCCGGTAAGATCCAAGACGTTACTTGATGCCTTATCTGAAATACAGCAGTACGCTGCCGCGGAAGCCAAAGGAGTAATGCCCAGAGAGTATTTGACCGCCAAGGGGGAGGCGAGGCTTTTCGGCATCGGTTTCGTTGCAAGTTTGAGTAGTGTGATCACTACCTTTTTTCTTGTCCCGCTGGGTATGTACGTTTTGCTGTCACCCGGCGCTAAGGCGACAGTGGTAATACTGTTTGCCTGGGCTTTGATGGTTTTTATGCCGTTGTGTATGGCGGGGTTGTTATCGACCTTGGCAAAATATCACAACAAAGGCCTCGCCGGATTCGCGACCAACTGGCTGTTATGCGGGGTATCAGTTGGAGGGGTTATCAGTTCGATGGTCGCTTTCGCCGGATTATACCTTATTCTTAAAAAAGTACTTCTCGGCAGTTATATATTGCTGAATGCAACGTATCCGAAACTGCCGGTAGTGCCCCAATACATATTAGCCATACCTCTGCCCTCCGCATGGTTAATCCTCGGACTGCATGTCTTCTGCCCGTTGATCCCATGTCTATGTATTCTGTATTTCAGGTCAAAGAACCGTGAGCGACAACTGCAGACCGGAAGCGAATCGGTCAATCAGCAGGCAAGCCAATCAACCGCCATATTACAATGAAAGTATATATGCCGTGAGTATGCCTAAATGATTGACCCCCGGTTACCAGGTACAATGGTGATTGCATATATTCAAAAACTGGACCCCTTCCTGCCGGGGTTCAGGGCATATTTGCCGGAAATATGCCGACGCGCCATACTGCCTAACCGGAATGTTTCACGGAGAAATCGGGTTGGAGAGTTTACGTGGGCAGTCATTATGTCCGAAATGGACGATGGGAACGTATTAATATCGCAAAATGCGGCGCAATACTTCCGCGGCTTGATTGAATGTTTCCTCTGTGTGGATGATTCTGAATACGTCGAGGTAAAGCGGATAGCGCACGTAGCCGGAAGTAAGTTTGTCAAAGTTGCCGTTACTTCAAGCAGCGGATTTGACCCGGTAAAGTTTTGTCGTGAGAAGATAGAAGGACAGATTAAAAGATACACGGATTTGAAGATGATATTCGTGCAGCACGAAAGCGATATCATCCAGTATATAAAAAATTCTTTGTACCCGTGCCCCAAAAACTCAATTCGAGAAGTAATATATAGACAGCGTGACCGAAAAGCGACGGTGTTCGTCGAAGAGAAAAATTTCCCTCTTTGCATAGGGAAAGGCGGAGTTAACGTAGTCTCCGCAGTAAAATTGCTGGATATTGCATTAGTTGTTGAACCAGTTGTGACTGAGAAAAAATAAAGAAAGGGGGTCGATCTGTTTGAGTGCACTATGGCCCCGGGAGCCCCCCGGGGAATTGATACGCCTGTAAAAGCCAGGCACGCGGGGAAAAGGAAGGCGGCGCGGTCCGCTGATAAGATCAAAATAACACGTGAGGAAGGAATATTATGATCGAAGAATCCGAAAACATCTTAAGACTAAAAAGGGAACTGTTAAAGGATCCGAACCACATCCTGTTTGTGACCAGGTCAATAGAGGGGTTTGCACTCGGAAAGGTGGCCCTGCAGACAGACAAATTGATTAACAGATTAAGGTTCCGGGCAAGACCGGCAAATAAAGAACAGTGGGCAAAGACGGCTGGCGTAATGGACCAGATAAGCGAGATGGTGGAGAAATTCAAAGGCGCAGTTGCTGAAATGACGGAGTACAGGGATACCGTCCGTATCCAAAATAATGTCATAGAGAACGAGGAGGAGGCAATAAAATCAAGATATTCTTTCGTCACTGTTCCGCGTACCACGGCAGGGAAATCGCTGTTTCCCCTGATAGTCAGAATTGACGACATAATATTCTCATACCGTAGCAAACACGAAGTATGGGAATCGGTCGCCAAGGCTACAGACATAGCAAATGATGCGTTGCGGAAACTGAACGACTACACGGCAGAAATAGCTGGAATATGCAACGTGGACTATAAACCAGCCCATGTCGTTCGTAAGCTGCTGGACCTGGAAGATGGGAATGGGACCCGCGCCGACAAAGAAATAACGCAAGAAGCGAAACTGGATGAAGGCGTGCATGTAGAAGAAAAACCAGAAACATCTAAAAAGGGCGGTAGAAAGAAAGTCCAGGTGACAGAAGATACCGGGATGTCGCAGCAGGAAGATGCGACACTTTAATCACCGCCAAGAATGGGTGTAAGGCTCCGGCAGAAGGGGATGTGTGATGAAATATATGACGGAGAGAGAAGGTGTGTCAGGTATGAGATGCATGATGTTAATTATAGCAGCAGTAGTTGTTGTAACAGCTATATACAAATACGATTATAACTCAATTGCTGAAACTGCCTCCATGCCGATGTTTATCATCTCATCTGCTGACAATAATCAATCACATGCGGTCTCGAGCGATAAACAGCTTATGGTTCCCGTAAAGCTCAAGTCATATACCCCAAATCGGAATATTAATAAGGACCATGAGAAAAAGCTCAGTGGTCAAACCCATTAACCAAAGGAGAAAAGATATGAAGGTAAAGTTGCATAAAACCATTATAGCAATCGGCTTGTCAGTGTTTCCAAGCATGCGAGTTTATTTGCGCCGGCTACTGCCGGGTATCGTCCCAATTTGCGTGCTTGCAATAATTACGCTGTTAGTTGACGCAACCGCAGCTCACGCTTTTATCGCACCGGCCGCAGGAGATCCGTTTTATCCGGCGTATAACTTTATGAAAAACACAGTCATCGGTGGGGCGCTAGGCACCACGATAGCCATAGGCGGCGTGGGCTATGGGGTATACCAGTTCGTGAAGCACCCGGAACTGGGACTTTTGGGCACCCTCGGCGCAGGTGGCGCAGTTGCTTGTCTTGCACAGCTCCCGAACATCGTAGTAGGCCTGGGGATGATCATCTAACCAAACCAATCTGAACACAAAAAGGACATTTTTATGATCAACAACCGTTTCCCCCGATACCTGCACTTGCCGGTAAAGGTCGCCAACAAGGTGGAAATCGAAGACATAGCAATTGGCGTCTCCATATATGCGGTAGGNNTGCCGGGTTATCCGCCTCTTATTGAAAGCAGATTTATAGAGTAAACAACCCGAACACCTGCATTGAGAGAGGTGGCCGAACCCCTCAGCGAACAAGGAAGTTTCGTCTGGAAGGACGGAGTAGTTGAAGAAATTCTTGAATAGAAGGAGGACGGTGCTTTTTTTGATGAGAAACAAAATATGCGCCGCGCATTATAGATGAACTATAAAAAATATCTATCTAAATTCGACAAGATTCAGGCGTCCAATAAAGTATTGACGCTCTTTGTGTTCATAATAGGGGGTCTTGTCGTAATAAACATATTCGTGACAATCTCGATTGCCACAAATGAAAAGACTGTCCTGGTACCTATGGGTCTCAATGCAAAGGCGGAAATATCCGAAAACAAGGC
>PLLV01000118.1:4015-4530 GCA_003142295.1 Syntrophaceae bacterium | reverse complement strand
AACCCTGTGGAAGTGAAAATACTTGATCCCTTGGAGGAAGAGATCCGCTCGTTCATTGAAGCAGTTATAAGCCGGAATCCGCCGCCTGTCACGGGTAAGGAGGGGAGAGACGCCTTAGAATTAGCTCTTCTCATTGCTGAAAAGGTGAAACTATCGCAGGAGTTGCTTCCATGATACCCATGGTTGACCTGAAGAGACAGTATCATAATCTTAAAGCCGACATCGATGCAGCTATACAGAATGTACTTGAAGACGGTCAGTTCATCTTGGGGCCAAATGTAGCGGAACTGGAAAAAGAAATAGCCGCGTATTACGGTGTCTCTCATGCCATCGGTGTAGCAAGCGGAACCGATGCCCTGCTCCTGTCTCTGCGGGCCTGCGGAATCGGAGCGGGAGACGAGGTTATTACCACACCCTTCACCTTCATTGCCACAGCAGACGTCATATCACTTCTTTCCGCAACACCCGTCTTCGCAGATATAGCCAGGGACACATTCAATATCGACCCCGGCAAG
>PLLV01000118.1:0-3947 GCA_003142295.1 Syntrophaceae bacterium | reverse complement strand
ATGAGGCTTCTCCGGAACCACGGGAGCGCCATCAAATACCATCACACGACTTTAGGTTATAACAGCCGACTTGATGAGATCCAGGCGGCAATCATCCGCGTCAAAATGAAAAAAATCGAAGAATTCAACGACAAGCGCCGCATCAATGCGGACATATACAGAACGCTCATCAAGAGAGATGATATCACCCTCCCCATTGAGCTGCCTCTTTGCAGGCATGTATATCATCAGTTTACGATCCGCTCAAAAAACAGGGATGGCATCATGAANNGTACGGAGAACCTGACGAACAGTGAGATATGTGCCGCAGAGGTACTGTCACTGCCCATGTTCCCCGAGCTGGAAAAAGAGGAGATTGAACACGTAAGCAATGTGATCAACCATGCACCCTGAAACATCCCTTCTCAAAGACGGACAAGATAAAGAAAGCGGCAGCAGAAAACGAATCATGATTGTGGCGGGGGAAGCCTCGGGCGACCTCCATGGGGGAAACCTCGTACAGGCAATGCACAAGATCGATCCGGAAATAAGATTCTATGGAGTCGGCGGCAGGAATTTGAAGGAGGCCGGCGTAGAGCTGATAGCAGATGCCGCAGATATGGCTGTCGTCGGACTTACGGAGGTTGTCTCTAAACTGGGAATGATACTGAAAGTCATGGCTCAACTTAAGGCATCACTGAAGAAAGACAGGCCCGATCTTATCATCCTCATTGATTACCCGGATTTCAACCTTCCTCTCGCGAAGGCGGCGAAGAAATATGGCGTAAAGGTTTTTTACTATATCAGCCCCCAGGTATGGGCGTGGCGAAGAGGAAGAATCGGGAAAATCAAAAAGATAGTAGACAGAATGGCCGTGATTCTCCCCTTTGAGGCCGATCTCTACAGGGAAGCCGGTGTTGATGCAACCTTCGTCGGTCATCCCCTCCTGGATGTAGTCAGGACGAAATATCCCCGCAAGGAGGCGCTGCGCAGGTTCGATCTCCGTGAAGGGGTGACAACGGTGGGAATTCTGCCCGGAAGCAGGCAATCAGAGGTGACTAGACTCCTTCCTGTAATGCTCGGGGCAGCGGCGATCATCAAGGAAAAAATCAAGCCTGTGCAATTTGTGCTGCCTCTTGCCGATACACTTGATATTGCTTTCGTCTCACAGATAATTGCAAAATATGCTGTAGCCGTGAGACTTATCCCCAATGAAGTCTACGATGTCATCGGTTGTACGGACATAGCCATGGTTGCATCGGGAACGGCCACACTGGAAACGGCTCTGATGGAGACGCCCATGATTATTATTTATAAAGTGTCTGCACCTTCCTATTATGTAGGCAAGATGGTCATCGATGTTGATCACATCGGTCTTGTCAACATCATTGCCGGAAAGGAGATTGTCCCTGAGTTAATCCAGTTTGAGGCAAGTCCGGAGAAGATAGCGGCAGAGGTCATGTACATTCTTGCAACCAAAGAGCGGATGGAACGCATTAAGGCGGAATTGAAGAAAATCAGGGATATGCTCGGAAGCCACGGTGCGGCAGAAAGGGTTGCCCGCCTGGCATATGATATGATAAACCCTAAATACTGAATGCGAAACGAATTCAGATGCTGATTTCTTTAAGATCCAATTTTTGAATTTGGGATTTTATTAACAAGTGGATATTTTTAAACGCCTTTTACAGCTTGCAAAACCACATGCATCGAAGTTCATCCTGGCGATGTTCTGCATGCTTGTTGTCGGCGCTACAACGTCTGCCCTGGCTTTTCTTGTGAAGCCGGCCTTAGATGAGATCTTCCTCAAAAGAAACCCCGACATGCTCATGTGGATCCCTGTCGCCGTTATTGCCATATTCCTGATAAAAGGGGGTTGCAATTACACGCAAACGATACTGATGAGTTTCATCGGCCAGCGGGTTATAGCGGATTTGCGGAATAATCTCTACAGACGGATACAGATGCAATCCCTTTCATTTTTCACCAAGAATCCGACGGGCATTCTCATGTCACGGATTACAAGTGATGTGGGATATGTCCAGGGGGCCGTATCGGAAGCCGTCACAAGTCTCCTTAAAGACTCCTTCACCCTTATCTGTCTCGTATTTGTCATCTTTTACCGTGACTGGCAATTGGCAATAATTGCCATGTTTGTATTTCCTCTCACCATCTATCCTATAGCCAAGTTCGGTGCGAAAATGAGAAACATTGCCACGCGCACTCAGGTTACCATAGGCAGTCTTACCACGCTTCTCCAGGAAACAATTTCCGGCACGAGGATCGTCAAGGCCTTCAGCATGGAAGAATATGAAAACAGGAGGTTTGCAAAAGAAAACGAGCACCTCTTCAAACTTGCTTTGAAATCGGTTTCCGTAAGCGCCGTTTCCAGTCCTTTCATGGAATTCCTGGGAGGTATAGGCATCGCCGCTATTATCTTCTATGGAGGGTACCAGGTGATAAAAGGCGTCTCCACGCCAGGCACTTTTTTTTCTTTCCTGACAGCGCTAATCATGCTCTACGAGCCGGTCAAGCGGCTGACCAATGTGAATAACACAATTCAGCAGGGAATCGCCGGCGCAGTGCGGGTTTTCAGTATCATCGATATCGTGCCGGATATAAAAAATGACGCCGACGCCATCGAGCTGCCAAAAATCTCCCGGGACATCGATATAAAAGACGTTACCTTCTGTTACGAAGAAACGCCGGTTTTGAAGAATATCAATCTCTCTATCAAAGCTGGTGAAGTTGTTGCCTTTGTCGGCATGAGCGGTGGAGGCAAGACGACCCTTGTCAATCTGATCCCGCGCTTTTACGATGTCTCGCAGGGGCAAATTCTGATAGACGGCCATGACATCCGCCATGTCACCATCGAGTCCCTGCGCGGGCAGATCGGCATCGTCACACAGCAGACCATCCTCTTTAATGACACGGTGCGAAATAATATCGCCTATGGCAACATCGAAAAGACCGATGAGGATATCATCCAGGCGGCGAAGGCAGCCAACGCCCATGACTTCATTAGTAAGTTGCCGAGAGGGTACGATACTGTTATCGGTGAGCAGGGGGCAAAACTATCCGGAGGGGAAAGGCAGAGAATATCTATTGCAAGAGCCCTGCTCAAAGATGCACCCATTCTAATTCTTGACGAGGCGACATCGTCCCTTGACACGGAAGCAGAAATAGAGGTTCAGGATGCCTTGGAATATCTGATGAAAGGAAGAACGACACTTATCATCGCGCACCGGCTTTCTACAATCCGTAACGCCCATCGGATATTGGTGCTTGCAAACGGCGAGATTGTTGAAGAGGGAACCCACGAATCTCTTCTGGAAAAAAGAGGAGAATACTTTAAGTTTTACAGCATGCAGTTTAAAGATGAAAACAGGAACAGCATTGAAAAAACTTTCCAATAAGCTGAGAACAATCTGGTACTCCGACACTGATGCATCCCTTCTGAACCCCCTGACACTGATTCTATCCTTCCTATCCCTATTCTACCGTTCTGTCGTGAACTTGAAAAACCGCATGTATGATCGTGGCATTTTTAAACAGACCAAGCTACCCTGTAAGGTCATCAGCATCGGAAACATAACCGTTGGCGGCACCGGTAAGACTCCAACGGTGATAATGTTGGCAAAATCGCTGAAAGAAAAGGGATACAGACCGGCCGTATTAAGCAGGGGATATGGAGGAAAGGCCAAATCCGCTGTGAACGTTGTATCAGACGGTTCAAAAATCCTGATGGGGCAAATTGAGGCCGGAGATGAGCCGATTCTCATCGCGAAAGCTGCGGATGGGATACCGGTACTTACAGGACCGGAAAGGATCCGCACAGGCAGGTACGCCATAGAAAACCTAAAAGCCAATGTCCTGATTCTTGATGATGCATTCCAGCACAGACGTATCTTCAGGGATGTGGATATTGTCATCCTTAATCGGGAACTACCCTTTGGAAACGGTTTCCT
>PLLV01000015.1 GCA_003142295.1 Syntrophaceae bacterium | reverse complement strand
CGTTTCCCCAAGTTCGTCCTCGGATTCCTGGTGGCCTCCCTCATCATGAGCTTTGTCGCCTCCATGATACCGGCGACTTATCTCGGCAAGGCCAACCTGGAAGGAAAGTTCAAGAACAAGGACTACAAGGCGGATTTCTCGCAGTACCAGATACCCCCGCAATATGCGGATCGCATCACGGTTGACGCGGCAAAAGGGGTAGTAACTGTCAAAGGCGAACTCTCCGACCAGGATCTGAAAGCCTTGGCTGCTGGCGCCACGCCGGAGCAGGCGATCGTGTTCACTCAGCTTGTCGCCAGTTCGAGCTGGTTCGATAGAGTCCTGAACCCTAACGTGATCTCGCCGATCAAGAAGCTCCGTTCCTGGGCCTTCGTGTTCTGCTTCCTGTGCATCGGCCTCTCGACCCGTTTTGCGGAGCTGGCCCACTTCGGATTGAAGCCCTTCTGGGCCTTCACTATCGGCGTCATCGTCAATGTCCCGCTGGGCATCGTGCTATCCGCGGTGACATTCAAGGATTACTGGATGAAAATAGGATGATATAAGACAAGGAGGTAACAACATGGCGAAATCAGATACACCCCTTCTGGACCAGTTGGGAGGGGGGAAATGGCCAAGCTTCGTGGACGACATTAAGCAGGCTGCCAAGAAGAAGCCCATGGCTAAGGATCTTCTGCGGCAGCTGGAGCTTTCCTATAAAGAAAAAATCGGCCACTGGAAGCACGGTGGAATCGTCGGCGTCAAGGGCTACGGAGCCGGCGTCATAGGCCGGTACTCGGACCGCCCGGAGGAGTTTCCTAACGTACAGGCGTTTCACACCCTGCGGGTAAATCACCCGACGGGGTGGTTCTACAAGACCGAGGCGCTGCGCAATCTATGTGACGTGTGGGACAAACACGGCAGCGGTTTGACGAACATGCACGGCTCCACCGGCGACATCATTCTCCTGGGGACCACAACGGAGCACCTCCAGGACTGCTTCGACGATCTCTCGGCAAAGGGCTTTGACCTCGGCGGCTCCGGCTCGGCCTTGCGGACGCCCAGCGCCTGCGTGGGACCGGGACGATGTGAGTGGGCCTGCGTCGACAGCCTCGATATATGCTACAACGTTACCATGAGCTACCAAGACGAGATACATCGCCCCATGTTCCCATATAAATTCAAGATCAAGGTCGCGGCCTGTCCCAATGACTGCGTCGCCTCCATCGCCCGGTCGGATCTGGCTATAATCGGTACGTGGAAGGGCGATATCCCGATAGACCAGAAGGAAGTGGCGGCCTACGCCGCTGCGGGCCTCGATATCCAGAGGGAGGTCTGCGACCTCTGCCCGACGAGATGCATGGTCTATAATGGGAAGGAATTGAAAATCTACGACGAGGACTGCACCCGGTGCATGCACTGCATCAACCTCATGCCCAAAGCCCTGAGGCCGGGAGGGGAACGAGGCGCAACCCTCCTGATCGGCGGCAAGGCCCCCATCGTGGAAGGGGCGCTCCTCTCCTGGGTTATTGTGCCCTTCATGAAGCTGGAACCCCCTTACAATGAATTGAAAGACCTCATCTTCAAGATCCAGGACTGGTGGAGTGAAAACGGCCGGTCCCGCGAACGGGTCGGGGAACTCATCAAGCGCGTGGGCATGAGGACATTCCTGCGGGCTGTGGGACTACCCGCGGTGCCCCAGATGGTCAAAGCTCCCCGCACCAATCCGTATGTCTTTTTCTGGCCTGAAGAAATCAAGAAAAAGGAGGTGAAGTGATATGCCAACCGATATCGGACCCCCTGACTATAAGACCATGCTACCCCCCGTGATTCAGCGCAATTACGGGAAGTGGCGCTATCACGAAATCCTCCAGCCTGGTTTGATGGTGCACGTCGGCGAAACAGGAGAAGCGCTCTATACGGTGCGTGCGGGCTCGCCGCGGCTGCTTTCAACTGACCACATCCGGGAGATCTGCGATATTGCCGAGAAGTACTGCAACGGCTATCTGCGTTTCACGAGCCGGAACAACATAGAATTCCTCACCGAGGACAAGGAGAAGGTAGCCCCTCTGCTTGCGGAGCTGGCCCGGAAAAACTACCCCGTCGGAGGTACTGGGCACGCGATTTCGAATATCGTCCACACCCAGGGGTGGGTGCACTGCCACACGCCGGCAACGGACGCATCGGGCCCTGTCAAGGCGCTGATGGAAGAGATCTACGAATATTTCGTGACGATGAAGCTGCCCAACCATGTGCGGATCGCCCTGGCCTGCTGCCTGAACATGTGCGGCGCCGTCCACTGCTCCGACATCGCCATCCTCGGCATCCATCGGACTGTCCCCAAGCCGGACAATACTCGTGTCCCGAACCTCTGTGAAATCCCGACGACGGTGGCTTCATGCCCGACGGGCGCCATCCGCGGGGACACAAAGACCAAGACCGTCAGCGTCAACAACGACAAGTGCATGTACTGCGGGAACTGTTATACCGTCTGCCCGGCCATGCCCATTGCCGATGCCGACAACGACGGGATTTCCATCTGGGTAGGCGGGAAGGTCTCCAATGCCCGGAGTAAACCGACGTTTTCCAAGCTGGCGATCCCCTACCTGCCGAACAATCCGCCGCTGTGGCCGGAAACCGTTGCCGCCGTGAAGAACATCATCGAAGTGTACGCGGGCAATGCCAGGAAGCATGAGCGGATCGGCGAGTGGATCGAGCGCGTCGGCTGGGAACGTTTCTTCAGTCTGACGGGCATTCCCTTCACGGACATGCACATCGATGATTTCGACATGGCTACGGAAACGTTCAGATCA
>PLLV01000050.1 GCA_003142295.1 Syntrophaceae bacterium | reverse complement strand
GTTCGGAGCCTGTGCCGCAGCCAAGGGATCACGCCCCCGATAAACGTCACGAACAACGGGTTTCAATTCGTTTTTGCCACAAATGGGGGGCCGTCCCTACCCGGCGCAGACAAACGAATCACCCGGATGGGCTTTCCCGTTACAGACCGATCCGCCGGGAAAAATTACGTCATACTCCCCCCTACCAATGGCCGGACATGGGAAAACGAGACAGCGCTGGACAATCCCCCGGCGATACCCGACGAACTACTCCCCGCGGAGAACACCGTAGCAGACACGACGCGGGCACTGGCCTGGGCGCTGGGAGAGGCGCACCGGAAGGGACTGCTGGCGGGATACGACCATATTGACGCGGGATTTATGGCCCTGCTCGTCTCTTGTGAAATCCCTGAAGATTTGACACTGGAGGCATATTACATCGGCTTCCTGGACGCCTACGATGAGAAGCGCACCCTGGCAATGTACCAGCGGACAAAGGATCGGCAGGCTTCAGGGGAAGCACTCCACGGCGTCGGGTCATTGGTTCAATCCCTAAAAGACAAAGGGCTCGACTCCATAGTTTCCACCGTGACAAAACTCGAACGGCTGTCCGGTAAATCTGAGAGCTCCGTGAAACCGGAATGGATAGAACCAATCCCCTTCGATGATTTTTCCTTAGTGCCCGACTTCCCCATAGATGCACTGCCTGTTGGTATTGGGAGACAGATGATTGAGGCTGTATCAGCAGTCAATCAAATTGACCCCGCTTTCACAGTATCGTTTTATCTCGCCGTGTTGTCCCTGGCGGCAGCAGGGAAGTTCGAGATTGATCTCGGAACCCATCGCGAAACACCGAATCTTTATTCTGCTCCGTCCTTACCCTCCGGTGAAAGGAAATCCGCCACCGTGGAAAGCATGACTCGGCCTGTATATGATTTTGAGATGTCCGTCCGTGATCACGCCCGCGGTACTGTCGCCACAGATTGCAACAAAAGAAAAATCGCGGAAGGTCGCATTGCCGAGATTCAAAAGAAGTCTGCCAAAGAAATCAATCCCATTAAATCGAGCCAGTTGGAGGAGGAGGCTCGCGAATTGATCCGCCAGTTATCCGAAACCCCGGTGCCAGTCCTACCCACTTTGGTCGCCGACGACATCACCCCTGAAAAACTTGGCGATTTGATGTGTGAGAATGGTGAAAAAATGGCCATTCTCAGCTCCGAAGGCGGCATCTTTGACATCCTGGCCGGCAGGTATGATCCGAATGGCTCAGGCAACCTTGATCTATATCTTAAAGGATATAGTGGCGATCCCTGGCGCAGTCATCGGATAGGCCGGGAATCTAAAAGCATGAACTGACCACTTCTTACTGTTTGTTTAGGGATTCAGCCCATCGTGGTTGAAGAAATCCTTCGCAACAATAAATTCAGAGGGCGAGGATTGCTGGCCAGGTTCTTGTTTAGTCACGGGAAGGCACAGGCCGGATATCGTGACCGTCTCACAAATGGAATCCCTGATGATCTGCGTAAATCCTATTCTGACCATATTCGCCGGATTCTATCTGCGGAGNNATGGATTGCGAGCAGGAAATGCGGCCAGAGGGGAAACTCTATCCCTTGAAAGATTTTGGTTCAAAGCTCCCCGGCTCCGTCGCCAGGATAGCGGGACTTCTTCATTTTGCTGAATTTGGACAGGATGCGATCAACCACCGGGTTTCTGTCAGTATTGTCAATGCATCTTGTGTGTTTGGAATTTTCTTTTTGGAACACGCCGCCGCAATATTCGGCGCAGCGGGAGAAGATCAGCGTATCAAAGTTGCAAAACAGATTATGGATAGTATCGTCCGCCACAGGTGGCTGAGCTTTAAAGGTCGCGATATTCTTAGAAATACAAGCATCGGTAACATGGATGAAGCATCAACGGGGCTGAAAATCCTCATCGAGAGAGGGTTCATTCGGGTGGGCTCTCCCACAGAAAAAGGGCAAGGTCGGCCAGAGGCTACCAGTTACGATGTCAACCCGAAATTGAAATTATAAACGACATAAAAGCACTGACAATACTGACAGAGGGTTCCCGATGAAAATTATAAACGCTACATTTACACTGACAATACTGACAGAATTCATTTCGCAGAGGGTTTTGTCAATTCTGTCAGTGACTTTGACAGGAATAAAGAAATGAATCTGCTGATGAAATATAAATCGCGGCTGCAACGATCTTCCCCCGGTGAAGACGAATTGAAAGTCATAATACCGAAGACAAAACTATCATCACGGGCCGTTATCCCAGGCGAACACTATACCACCCTATGGCGGAATCCCTACCCCCAAGGGACCCCACAGGCAAGGGTGGAATCGCTACGGATAATTGAGGCAGCGCGGCGAGGTGAACCGATATGAAAATCACCCTTGCAAACTGTATTGACATCGCCGGCGCACCGGAACATCTGGTGCGGAAAATCCGTGAAACTTTCACCATCGAAAACCCTATGTGGATTGACAATGACAGAATGTCTCGATGGAATGGCGGAACAGATCACTGGCTGACGTTCTATGAAAACCATCCTGACGGGTTGACGATTCCGCGTGGAGCTATGGGACTCATTCTCTTCTTTTGCAAGGAAATGGATGTCCGGTATCAAATCATCGACCAGCGCCGGACATTGCCCCCCGTGGATTTTACCTTTGCCGGTATCCTCAAGGGGTATCAGCAGTCCGCCACGGCGGACATCCTGAACNNCCGACAGCCATGCCTTATTATCGTTCACAGCAAGGAACTCATGGACCAGTGGATCGAGCGTATCGAGCAATTCCTGGGCATCCCACGAGCGGAGATCGGAATTATAGGTAATGGCAAGAAGCAGATCGGCGAGCGGATCACCGTCGGCATCGTCAACAGCGTCTACCCCATTGCGAAGGAGATCCGGGAGAACATCGGCCACCTGGTCATTGATGAATGCCACCG
>PLLV01000151.1 GCA_003142295.1 Syntrophaceae bacterium | reverse complement strand
CCAGCACCTGGGGCACCAGCACCGGCAGCGCCAGCACCGGCAGCGCCAGCGCACAAGTAAGATTGGTAATATCTTGAAGGAAAAAGGCGGCCGAGCATGTTATAAGCATGCTCGGCCTGTTTTTTTGCCCTCGGGGTTTTAGGCCTTTCTTTTTTGTCTCTCTTGACATCCTCGTTTTTTATCTATATCTTCAATCACATACCATTATTTAAGAAGACGATTCTCCATGGAAACCTTCACATTAGCAACGGTCAGTCTGATAATTTCCCTTGCCCTTATAATAAATAAAAAAAAAGTTCCTGCCCACCTGTCTTATGCTTCCCTTTGTCTCGCGATTTTTTTCCATAAGAGCGGCGCCTTCTTCTGTGGAATCTTCACCGGTCATATTTGGAAAATTATAGAATACGCGGGATTGATAGCCATTCCTCCCTGTTCGGTAAGATTCATCCGCTCTCTCCTTCGTGAACAGAGCTTCTTGACAAAAAGAGATGTTATATCGGCCACAATTTTCAGTTTTGTCCTTGCCCTGACCGTTTTCTCCCCCCTTTACAGCTGGCCCTACCTGAAAACTTTCCTCTTAATATATACCGGCGCTGCACTTTCTGTCTGTTATATTGCCCTTATCACTTATATTAGAAATAGGCCCGTGGGTGTTGAAAGAACCCGGATGGTATATCTGGCTGTTGCTTGCGGGGCGACCGCAGTCCTAAGCGCGTTTGATATATTCTATTATTATGGATATTCCTTTCCGCCAGTCTCCAACCTCTTTATAGCAATCCTGCTTTATTTTGTCCTGATTCTTGTTACGCACCCTCGTTTGCCGGAGTTGCATGAACTCATGGGAAGGGCCCTCGTGCTCTCTATCATTACTCTTTTTGCGACTATTACATTTACCCTCATCGTTGGATTGTTCGGAAAGGGGGAAACGCCTCCCTTCACCCATATATTGTTGGCGTCTCTAATAATTGTTATAGCTATCGAACCTTTCAAACTCGTCTTAAAAATGATGTTCAGTTATTTCTACCCGGAAGGCAAGGATGTATTCACATCCCTTTATGCCTTCGATGAAATACTGGAGAAAGAGAAGTCTCTCCTCCTGGAGGAAATGGCGCCTGTTTTGGCTCATGAAATACGAAATCCTCTGGGTTCCATCAAGGGCGCCGCCCAGTATCTGAGATCGGAATTAAGCGCCGGTGATTATCAGAGGCTATTAGACGTCATAATAGAAGAAGTAGATCGGTTAAACAGCGTTGTATCACAGTTTCTCAATTATGCCAAACCGTACACCCTTAAATTGAAGATGCAGGATGTTAATCAGGTTATTGAGAAGGCCATATCAGTCATCAAAGCGAGCCCGCGTTCAGATAATGTCGTCATTGAAAAAGAGTTGCGTCCTGATTTACCCCTCATCGATGTGGATGCGGAACAGCTGGTTCAGGTAATTCTGAATATCGCATTTAACGCTATAGAGGCAATGCAGGCGGGCGGGACCCTGATTTTCAGGACGTCTAAGATCAGCAGCGGTGACGGCGAGGCGATAGGCATTTCCATCAGGGATACGGGAAAAGGAATCAAAAAAGAGGAAATGAAAAATATTTTCAAACCATTTTTCACAACCAAAGAGCGAGGAGTCGGTCTTGGCCTTGCCATCAGCCAGAAGATCATCAAGAATCATGGCGGCCATATCAAGGTTAAATCCATTCCTCTCCAGGGGAGCATATTTTATATCAGGCTGGGTGTCACGCCTTGAGAATGGTGAGATAAAGACGGTCGAGAAATTTTAGGTATACTATGACAGAGAAGATATTGGTCGTCGATGATGAGCTCAATATGCGGCTGGTCTTAAAGGCCCTGCTGAATAAGGAAGGCTATGATGTAGCCACGGCATCGGATGGAGTTGAAGCATTGAAGGTCCTCAAGAGCGGTGGCGTGGAAGTCGTCGTGACTGATCTAAAGATGCCGAAGCTCGATGGCGTGGGTCTTTTGGAGCGGGTGATTCGTGATTATCCATCCACGCCGGTTATTATTATCACCGCTCACGGAACGATTGCCACGGCAGTAGACGCTTTGAAGAAGGGCGCTTTTGATTATATCACCAAACCATTTGAACGGGATGAATTGAAAAATATAATCCATAAGGCCATCAGGACCCGAAGGCTCAATGAGGAAGAACTCCTCGTCAGCCCCGATGATATAGATCGGCAAGGGATAATCGGTTCCAGTGAACCCATGGTCAAAATTTACGATACTATTAAAAGAGTAGCGACGACGACGACGACCGTGCTCATATCGGGGGAAACAGGCACCGGCAAAGATCTCATAGCATATGCGATTCACAGAAACAGCCCGCGCAGGGATAATCCATTCGTTAAGATTAACTGTGCTGCCATTGCAGAAAATCTTATAGAAAGTGAACTGTTCGGGTATGAAAAGGGGGCTTTCACGGGAGCAGTGTCCACGAAGCCCGGGAGGTTTGAACTTGCGGATAAGGGGACCCTTTTTCTCGACGAAGTGGGAGAAATTCCCAGAGATATGCAGGTGAAACTCCTCCGGGTTATCCAGGATCATGAATTCGAGCGGGTCGGCGGGCTGCGTACGATTAAGGTAGATGTGAGATTAATTGCGGCGACGAACAGGAATCTCCTCCAGGACGTGAAAGATGGCAGGTTCAGAGAAGATATTTACTACAGGCTCAATGTCTTTCCCACACACCTCCCTCCTCTGCGGGAAAGAAGAGAGGATATTCTTCCCCTTACCGATTACTTTATCGAGAAATTTAACGGCAAGTTAGATAGAGAGGTTAAAAATATCGATTCGCGCGTGAAAGACATTCTTGTCAGTTATGATTGGCCCGGCAATATCAGAGAGCTGGAAAATTTCATAGAACGTATTGTCCTAATGGCTGGCGGAGACACGATAACTTTCGAAGATATTCCACCGGAATGGAAATCAGCAGCCGAGGCGATCTCCCTTTCCCAGAAGGCAGGTCAGAAAAGGCCTTTCAAAGATTTCGTGAAGAGCCATATGGAAGAGGTGGAAAAGCAGTCCATAATACAGTGCCTGGAGGAGGTGGGCGGCAATGTTACGAAAGCTGCTCAGCGTCTCGGTCTCAGCAGGAAAGGTCTGCAATTAAAGATGATAAAATATAATCTTCGCAAGTAAAGGGGCATGAACGGCAAGCGGGAAACCCTATCACCCAAAAATTTTGCAGAGGGAGATATGAAAACACTGATCTTCACGAGGAAGGATATCGAAAAGGTGTTAACGCCGTCAGTGGCTAACAGGACCGTTGAAAAGGCATTCAAGGCGTATGGACTCGGAGAGGCCGATGTGCCTGCAAAGAGTTATCTCTACTTTAAAAAAGGGGATCTCAGATCCATGCCGGCTTATATTCACGGTCAGGGCTTGAACATTGCCGGCATCAAGAGCGTGACCGTGCACCCCGAAAATGCGATCTACAGCCTTCCCACGGTTATAGCGGTTATCGTTCTTGCAGATCCGAAGAACGGATTTCCGCTGGCCATATTGGACGGCACATACCTTACCAGCATCCGTACAGGCGCTGCGGGGGCGTTAGCGGTAAAACTCCTGAGCAGGAAGAACGCGCGGATTGCCGGATTTGTCGGCTGCGGCACACAGGCGCGCACACAACTGGCATGTATCCTGGAAGTGAGGAAATTGAAAGCCGTTAAGATATGGCAGTACAATGCGAAGGATGAAATTGCGCCCNNGTCGATATTCTCATCACAACGACGCCTTCCCGCAGGCCATTGGTGAATAAGGTCTCCCCGGGGACTCACATCAACGCCATCGGCGCTGACGCCGAAGGGAAACAGGAGATAAATCCGAAAATATTGAAGCAGGCAAAAGTGGTCATTGACGATTGGGCTCAGGCGTCGCATAGCGGCGAGATCAACGTACCTGTCCGCAAGAAACAGCTGACAAAAAAAGACATCTATGCGGGACTCGGAGACATTGTTGCAGGAAAAGAAAAGGGAAGGACGAAAGACGAGGAAATTACGCTCTTCGACTCGACTGGTCTGGCGATCCAAGATGTATCCTGCGCCTACACCGTTTATCAAGCGCTCAAAGACAAGCCGGGCATTAAACGGATAGAATTGTTTTAAGCCGATTAAACTTGGCCTTTTTCAAGGCGGGGCCTCTGAAATAGGATTTAGCCGAATCGACCCTTAGCGAGTGAAACGAGTCAAGAGGTCTTGGGCTTAGTCTCCGGTTCTTTCCAGGTGACTGGCCCTCATACCGATGAGTCGCACTCTCTTCTTGATTTCGACCCTCTTGAGGGAGGCGAATGCCGCTTTCCTTATCTCCTCTTCTCTATCCGTCGACTGCGGGATGGTTGTGGCCCGCGTGACTGTTTCGAAATCGCTGAACCGGACCTTTACGGTGACGGTCCTCGCTTTGAAGCTGCTGTCTTTCATGTCTGTGACAACTTCCCTCGTCAGGTCCGCCAGTGTCTTGGCTATGAACTGCCAGTTTGCTATGTCCTTCTGGAATGTCGTTTCCCTGCTTATGGATTTGGGTTCCCAGTCGGTGATCAGGGGGCTGTCGTCAATCCCCCGGGAGGCGTGATAGAGATAATTCCCATAAGATGAACCGAACCTGTCGACCAGTGTTTCCAGGCGTAGAGAGGCGAGCTCTCCTACAGTTTCAATGCCCATGTCCTTCAGGTATTTCTCTGTCTTTGGCCCGATCCCCCAGAGTTTCCTCACGGGCAGCGGCTTGAGGATGCGTTCAACATCCTCTGGCATGATTACGGTGAGGCCGTCCGGTTTATCCATGTCCGAGGCGATCTTGGCAAGAAGCTTGTTGGGGGCGATGCCGATGGAGCACGTCAAGCCCGTCTCATCTTTTATCTCTTTCTTAATTCGTTGCGAGATATCTTCCGAAGGTTTATCGATCGCCGATATGTCGAGGAACGCCTCATCGATGCCGACATCTTCAATGGCAGGCGTGAGACTCCTGAGGATGTTCTTCACCTTCTGTGATTCCCTTGAATATGCTTCGTAATCGACAGGAAGAAAAACGGCTTGGGGACAGAGGCTGTAAGCCGTCTTTAAAGGCATGGCAGAGTGTATACCGAACTTTCTTGCTTCGTAAGAAGCGGTGGCTACGACCCCCCTTTTGGTGGGGTCCCCGCTGCCCCCTATTACCACAGGCGTGCCAATTAACGCGGGCTGCCTTTTCTGCTCCACTGCTGCAAAAAAGGCGTCCATGTCGATGTGCAGGATTAGTCTCAAGGTTAATGGCTCGGATTATTGCCCAAAACCGGCTCCAGCGGCGAATACCCGGTTGTACAGAGATGCGAAGCCGTCCTTGCCGGTTGCGAGCATCAGTGCAAGCGGCATCGATTTTTTACCCAGCTTCACCATCTCTTCCGCCGTCTTTCTTATGTCCCATTGGGCGTGCGTATCTGCCCGTAGGCGGGAGATGTGGTATAGCTCCCTCGCATTAATTTTCATGGAGACGCGCCTGCGATGGGCGTTGGTGAGGATATAGCCGGCAGCAAGCGGGGAGATCCCTTTAATCCGGTCATATATGTCTTCGCTTCGGGTGACGATTTCCATGAAAGCATCATACATGCCGATTTCTGATACGGCGGGTGGAACTGTTGCGCCAAGGGCGGGATCATAATCCTGACAGGTTATGGTTGCCATGCGGTGACGCTTGATCTGGGCAAAGCAGCTTGCGCTGATGAGCAGCTCAAAATGGAGTTCCGCATTTTCGAATTCACGCAGGACCGAATCGTAGGACTTGATGTGCTTTAAAGCTGTTCTTATGAGAGACTCTTTTTCGCGTGTATCCATGGAGGAGACCATTTGCAGGCACCGGGACATCGGTAAATCCGACGATGAGTGGATCAGCGATGCCATGATTCTGTCGTCTCCATCGGGCGTGGCATACACAAGGGAAACGTATTGTCCGTTTAAGTCCGCCGGCGTTGGAGCGGTTTTGTGTTCGCTTTGCCGTATCAGAGCGGACACTGCGTCCCTTAGATTCCGCCTCGTTAGACGGTCGTGGTCCGTGGCCTCTGTGTAGCGGATCAGAGAGGGGGCGGTATCTCTCGTTGCCTCATAGAGCTTCTTACTATACTCCTTTGCCTCGGCGAGGGGATGGGCGGCAAGGCGGCGGAGCATGAGTTCGAGATTCCTCGCATTGATGGTCATTCCCAGCTGCGTCTCCGTGGCAAGGGAAATGGCGTAGCGGGCGTCTTCCTTGGCCCAGCCTTCCAGCATTGAGCGACTTGCAGGGTCCGCTGCGAGGTCCTTGTGCTTTTCAAAGATGTGGGGCTTCAATTTCTCAAAAAGTTCGTGATACAACCTGTTCTGCTTACGGATGATGTCCACAAATGGCCCTTCCATGCGGGTCTCGCGGATTTCTTCGGGGATGACGAAATCGTCTTTCAGCCTCACGTAGCGCTGCGATTTTTCCGTATAAGAACAGAGGCGAAATTTTTCGATTTCCTCCACAAGGAGCCGGGAAACGCCGAGAATGTCGATGTTGAAGACGGCATGCTCGGCTACGGAGCTGTGTCCCATCTCGAAGACGATGTTCTGGTTGGACTGCCGCGCCTTTTCCACCTCCTGCCTGGCAGCGGCACGCAATTTGTCGACGGGTTTGGGACTGCGGCTGATCCGGGCGTAAGCGGCGGAGATCGTCTCCGGCGTGAGGTTCTTGGCTTCCGGGCGCAGTTCTTGAAAATCCCGGATTGTTTCGAAATCCAGATTGTAGCCGGCGAGGATAATTTTCATAAAATTGACATCCTTACAATTTAACGAGTTCAACATGGGACAGCGTCCGCCCCAGGAACCCTTCGCCGATCGTCTGGAAGTGATAGGGCACGTCGGTGACAAAGAACCGGTATTTCGGCTGCGTGCGCTTGTGATTCCCAAGATGCTTGCTGGCGAGCAGATTCGCCGTTATATCCGCCATAGCTTCAGCGGAGTCCACGAGACGAATATCCGGCCCTGCGATCTCCTGCAGAAGAGGCTTTATCAATGGATAGTGGGTACACCCCAGGACAAGGGTATCGACATACTCCGCCAGAACCGGTCTTAAGTATTCCTGGGCAGTGAGCCGGGTGACAGGGTGATTCCACCATCCCTCTTCGACCAGAGGAACAAACAGGGGGCAGGCCTGGGAGAAAACGCGGATGTCCGGGTCATGCTGGTGAATGGCACGGGCATAGGCATTGCTGTTTATGGTTGCCGGTGTGCCAATGACACCGATACATTTGCTGTGCGTTTCGGATGCTGCTTTGCGGGCTCCTGCATCGATTACGTCCAGGACGGGAACAGGAGAAAGTCCTTTGACGGCCTGATGGGCAACCGCGGCCATGGTATTGCAGGCGACAATGAGCAGTTTCACATCTTTTTGCAGCAAAAAATTTGTGATCTCTGTGGCGTATTGCGTGATCGTTTCCGGTGATTTCACTCCGTATGGCACCCGCGCCGTATCACCGAAATAGATGATGTTTTCGAAGGGCAGGCGTTCCATGAGGGCGCGGACGACCGTTAGTCCCCCGATGCCGGAATCAAACACTCCGATTGGATGACTGGACATTGGCTGCATGAGAACTCCTTTTTTCGCTGAAACGGTCTCCTATTTAACACAGCCTCTGGGAAAATCAAAGTCAAGAATTGTGTGCTCTAAAGAAGCTTTCTGTTGAAATTATCGAAGAAATAAGATATTTTTTTACAGACTATTTTGATTGGAAAATGAATTCTCTTTTATATCAGGAATGTCATGCGTACTTCAAAAGTCCAGCATATACTTTTTTTCACGATTATGATCTTTGTCTTTCTTCTGTTTCTCTATCTCCTCGCGCCTTTCTTTTTTCCCATATTCTGGGCGGCGGTCATTTCGAGTATTTTTAGTCCCCTCTACAAGCGTCTCAACAGGAAATTGCATAAGCCGAGTGTGTCTGCTGCCGTTATTTTTCTGGTGGTTGCCGTCATCATAATACTGCCGGGAAGCATCATCGGCAGTTTATTATTTGGAGAGTCCACGCGCATGTATGAATCCCTCGATGCGAACGGTGGCAATATCGAAAATATTGTAAGGGGTATTACAGGCGCAGTAAAAAATAACCCCTACGTGGCCAGATTGCATATCGATGAACAATTCTGGACCGAAAAGTTTTCTGAAATCGCCAGATCCATTTCCAACTATATCTTTATCAACCTGAAGGTCCTCACGCAGAACACCTTTATTTTTATCGTTCAATTCTCTGTCATGCTCTATACATTGTTTTACTTTATTCGCGACGGCGATAAGTTTTTAGGGAAGGCTGTTCGGGTTTTCTCCCTGCGGCAGGGGAGAGAAAAAGTCCTCTATGAACGCTTTGTGGCGACGGCGAAGTCCACTTTGAAGGTGACACTGATTATCGGAGGCATTCAGGGAACGCTGGGAGGGCTTCTTTTCTGGCTCACCGGCATTGAAGGACCGCTGATGTGGGGTGTCGTGATGATATTTACAGCCATCGTACCGGTTATCGGCTGCTCCATCATCTGGGTGCCCGCCGGCGTGATAATGATGATCACGGGGCATTTTTGGAAAGGTATGATCATTCTCGCTTTCGGAGTTCTTGTGATCAGCATGGTGGACCATTTTCTTCGACCCATACTCATCGGCAGAGCTGTGCAGATGCATCCTCTATTGGTTTTCTTATCAACTCTGGGGGGGTTATCGTTGTTCGGATTTTCCGGCTTCATTATCGGCCCCATCATCGCTTCCCTGCTCCTGGCGATCTGGGCGATGTACGAAGAATTCTACCGGGGTACATTGTCAAGCGATTAGGGAGAAATTTCTCTGGGACCCATCGACCGTATCCTAAACACCATCCCGGCAAAGTTACCAAATGATGTGCGTAGCGACATGGATAACAGCGGAGATCAAAGCTGCCATGGGAATCGTCAATATCCAGGCCCAGACGATGTTTCCGGCCACCCCCCAGCGAACGGCGGTAAGCCTCCTTGTTGAACCCACCCCGACAATGGCGCCCGTGATAGTATGAGTCGTGCTCACTGGAATGCCGGCGATGGATGCCCCGATAATGGAGATAGCTGCCGCTGTCTCCGCGCAAAACCCCCCCGAGGGTTGAAGTTTTGTTATTTTGGTGCCCATTGTCTTGACGATACGCCATCCTCCGGACATAACGCCCAGGGAAATGACAAGATAACATATAATTATGACCCAGGTAGGAACGTAAAAGGTAGGACCAAGCATTCCATGACTAAAAAGGATCATGGCGATTACACCCATTGTTTTTTGTGCGTCGTTGGATCCATGCCCCATACAGTAGATAGCTGATGAGAGTAATTGTAACCTTCGGTAAAATGTATTAGTCTTGGCGAGGGCCGAAAATCGGCTTAAATTCAACACCAGAATCATCATAGATAGACCGAGCACAAGCCCGATAGTGGGAGATAAAACAATAAAAATGGCTGTCTTAATAATACCGCTCCATACGAGGACACTTGTCCCTCCTTCCATGAGGCCCGCGCCGATGAGTCCGCCGATGAGGGCGTGGGACGAACTGCTGGGCAGTCCGAAATACCAGGTAATGATGTTCCAGATGATAGCACCGCCCAGGGCGGAAAGGATGAGCAGATTGTTTACGATAGCTGGATTAATAATGCCGGTACCAATAGTATTGGCTACCTGTACGCCGACAAAGAAGACGGCGGCAAATTCGAAGAACGCCGCCCAGATGACTGCATATTTAGGTAAAAGAACCCTGGTAGATACAATGGTCGAGATTGCATTGGCAGAGTCATGGAAGCCGTTGAGAAAATCAAAGAACAGAGCTACAAGGATGAGAAAAATGACGAATCCAAAAGAATCAGGCATGTTTCAGGACAATACCCTCCACTATATTAGAAACGTCCTCACACACATCAAGGGCCTCTTCGATACGCTCAAAGATTTCCTTCCATTTGATCAATTCGATAGCATCTTTTTCATGCTCAAAGAGATCGACCATGGCTGTTCTCAGGACAATATCACCTTCGTTTTCGAGTGTATTGATCTCCACGCACGCATCGAGGATCATTTTGGAGTTTTTCATGTCACGCATGGCATGGACGACAAATTTCACCTTCCTGATGGCCTCGTTCAAAATCTTTGCCTGATCGATAATGACCTTGGTTGGCTTCTTTACCTTATAAAGGTTCATCCTGGCCGCCGAGGCTTCGATCATATCCAGAATGCTGTCCATCTTGTTGACCAGGGCATAGATATCTTCACGGTCCAGGGGGGTGAGGAATGACTTGTGCATTTTTTCGTAGGTTCTGTGGGTGATGACATCCGCCTCATGTTCCAGCTCTTTGAGTTTGGTTATCTTTGGAAGAGGGTATTCGTACTGTTCAACCATTTCCAGAAAGAGCTTTCCCCCTTCTTCGATTTTATTGATGAGCTCTTCAAAAAGATCGTAAAATTTTTCTTCTTTGGGAATAAGTCGCATCCGTCCTCCGTAACGATTTATACTGTGCGGTTGCGTGTTATCATGTGCGATCCGTTGACAAGAGGGACCTTTACGATGTGCAATTTTACAGCGAAAATGATGAGCGAATGCTATCTACAGGATTAGCGTTAAAAAAGCAACTGTTTTTGGCCGTTAATATCAGGGCAGGTACCCGGGGAAAGTCTCTGGATGAATGGCCTTTGATTATAGTATCTTATCGTCTCCCAGTGCAAAAATATCAAAATGACGTTGCATCTCGAATTATCCGTTCAATTGCCTGGGCGAAACTTAAACCCGATCGCTCTACAGCGGCATAAAATCCGCCATCGGGAGACAGGCATGGATTTGTATTTACCTCCAGCACCCAGGGCCTGCCGGTATTGTCAATACGAAAATCGACTCTTGCGTATCCCCGCAGACCAAACACCTGCCAGCATTGCAGGGCTAAAGCCTTCAATTGGTCAAGCAGCGGTTCATCCTCCTTCGGAAAATCAAAACATCGTGGTGTATGATGATATTCAAAGGAGTCTTCAACCCATTTGGAGAGGTAGTCCACTACCCTGACCTTGCCCGGCGGAAAATCGTCAAAGCGAATCTCAGCCGGGGGAAGGACATGAGGACCTCCGTCTCCCGCGAGGAGCGACAGATTTAATTCCCTTCCCTCAATAAACGCTTCCGCAAAACATGCCATGCCGAGTTGTTTCTGCCGGGATGCCGTTGCCTCGCGGAGCTCGTGCAGATCCTTTGCATGGATGATGGAATCCTCGTGAAGCCACGTGGATGCATGTTCCCAGACAGCTTTGATGATATATGTGCCTTCGACAAAATGGCCGGCGTAGTTCTCATGGGACAAAAACAATGGGGGTGTGGCAATGCCTGCTGCATTTAGCATCTGTTTGGCGAGAACTTTGTTCGACGTGAGAAATGTGGCTTCCGTCCTTGCGCCTGTGTAAGGGATATTTAAAAAGTCCAAAATGGATGGGGCGACGTGGATAAGGCTGCCCTGGCCCGCCATCGTTTCTACAAGATTGAAAACGAATAAAGGCCGCAAGTCCCGCAATATGTCGATTATGCGGGCGACATTCAGCGAGAATGGTATGGTGATGGGTTCGTATCCCAGTTCCGAAAGGGCAGATGACACGACAGCGGCCTGGACGAGGGCGTCCTTTTCATCCGCGCCCGCTTCCGCCGGCACATCGCTGTGCAGCACGACTGCTTTCATGGACTGGCTATCAGCGTGGTGACTCATCGCCATTACGACAGGTGAGACAGGTATGGTAATACCGTGACAGGGCGGGTTCAGCCGTTGGGCAAACAGTATGCGTGTCCTGGATGCGTTTTCGTGCCGATTCCATGATCATGTTGATGAGCTCATGATAGGTAATGCCGGCAAGCTTGCAGATTATAGGGAGGTCCGAATGGTCCGGATGCAGGCCGGCTAACGGGTTAATTTCCAGGAAATGCGGCAATCCCTTTTGATCGGCACGGAGGTCGACTCTGCCTGCATCTTTGCAACCGAGTCCCCGCCATGCGGCAAGGGCTGTTTCCTGGACTGTTTGAGCCATGGAGTCATTGGCCAGCCGGTATTCCACAAGCTCCTCACAGTTCTCTTTGTTTATGTAGGAATAGACGCCTTTCTCCGCATCGTCTTTAAGGTGGACTTCCATGACCCCGAGTACCACGGCGTCTTTCCCTGTTCCGACAATACCTACAGTGAACTCCCGGCCGGGAAGAAAGCGTTCGACAAGGATGGGTTGCCGGAAGGTGGACAAAAGAGACCGGCATACGAGGAGCAGCTGCTTTCGGGAAGTTATTTTTGAATGGGCGTTAATGCCCTTGCTGGTGCCTTCGGCCACGGGCTTCGCAAAAAGCGGAAACTGAAGCGAGACTTTATCAATATCATCCTCTTCGTGAACAACCACAAAATCCGGCGTGGGGATGCCGAGGTCGCGTATAACGCGCTTGGTCATGCCTTTATGAAGGGTGAGCGAAAGAATGAGAGGGTCGGAAAAGGTGTAAGGGATGTTATAGACATCAAGGATGGTTGGTACCTGGGCTTCCCGGCCAAGCCCCTCCACGCCTTCGGCGATGTTGAAGACTATGTCCCATCTGTCGCCGTATGCGAGCCTTTTGACAAGTGACTTGATGTTGCCTATACGATCGGTCAGGTAACCTAAATCCTGTAACGTCTGCTCAATTGCATCTATCGTATCTGCCCGGTCAAACTCTGCCGTCTCTTCTTCATTGTATCCCTCAGCTATATAATCATCGCGAAGATCGTATGTAATGCCCGTCCTCAAAGTGATACCTCAGGGATTGTCCGTTTGCGACAACTGGCAGTCCGGATAACGATAGATATTCCCCTCGTAGTTTCTCAACATCAGATCGTCGCCATCCCGACCGATTGCGTAATCCGGTAGCAGGGGGATTTTGCCGCCGCCCCCAGGGGCATCGATGACGTATGTCGGTACCGCATAGCCTGTCGTGTGGCCGCGCAGACCTTCGATGATGTCAAGTCCCGCTTTTACGGGAGTGCGAAAATGGGATGATCCGGGGATCGGGTCGCACTGATAGAGATAATAAGGTTTAACACGTACCTTGAGCAGACCGAGAACCAGTCGCTTCATGGTTTCCACATCGTCATTTATTTTGTTGAGCAGGACTGTCTGGCTGCCGAGCGGTATGCCCGCATTGGCAAGGCGGCTACATGCCTGACTCATTTCAGGCGTTAACTCATCCGGGTGGTTCACGTGGATGCTGATCCAGAGAGGGTGAAAACGCTTTAACATGTAGGTGAGTTTCGGAGTTATTCTCTGCGGCAGCACAACGGGTATCTTGGTGCCGATACGCAGGATTTCTATATGGGCAATTTTTCTCAGCCGGCCCAGAAGCCATTCCAGTCTTTCGTCGGAAAGAGTCAGTGGATCTCCGCCGGACAAGAGCACGTCACGAATCTGAGGATTCGCTTCTATGTATTGAATGGCGCCTTCCCACGCATCAGTGTTTGACATGGTCCTGCAGTGGCTCCCGACCATGCGTGAGCGCGTGCAATACCGGCAGTAGGTTGAACAGGTGTCCGTAACAAGGAAAAGGACGCGATCCGGATAGCGGTGTACGATTCCCGGAACAGGGCTGTCATGCTCCTCTCCCAATGGATCATCGGCTTCCACCGCAGTACGGTGACGTTCATCGGTTACAGGCACTACCATCCGTCGCAGCGGTTGGGATGAATCGAATTCGTCAAGAAGGCTTGTATAATAAGGTGTGATGGCAACCGGTATTGAGCCCTCATGATGGTTCATGGCATTCCGCTCGTCTTCCGACAGCCAGATGAATTGCGAAAGCGCATCGACATCCTTTATGCGGTTGCCGTATTGCCAGTGCCAGTTGCTCCATTCGAGGGATGTTACTTCAGGATAGAAACGCTTCCGAAAAGCCCGTGTACGGGGGCTTTCCTTAAAACGAAAAACATATTGGACACCCTTTGTCTTAATGACCGAAGGGGTAAGGAGAGTATTATATGATGTTAATATGTCGTTTGTGTAATTTTCAATACCAACAAGACCTGCTGAACTACCCGGAGGTTCAACCTCCTCCGTAAAAAGGGTCTCGTTTTCCATTCTGTTATCCTCCTCCGTATGCAGGGATGATAAAAAAATCCCCTTTCTTTTTTTTGTGTAATATGTTTTTTTGTACGCCGTTTATAAATGCTTGTCAATATTTTTTTCATTTTTTTTGAAAAAATTTTATTTTTCTTGAAACAAAAAGAATCAAACATTAAAATGCTGAAAAAGTTTTTCGATAAGTGAGCATATGCCTGAACTTCCCGAAGTAGAAACTCTATGCCGACAATTGAGAGGGGTGATTGCAGATAGAGAGATCCTTAGTGTGAAGATCCTTGATCCCAGGCTGGGAGCTGTGGACGGACTGGTGGGGAGGAAGATCACTGCCATTACTCGTCAGGGCAAAGCCCTGGAAATAAAGCTTGATAACGATGCGCGGCTTCTTCTTCATCTTCGCATGACGGGCAAGATGGAGTGGCAGAGCGCATCTCGGGCACTACCTCCTCACACACGTTTCATAATTGCATTTTCTCATGGCAGGCTTCTTTGTATCGACCCCCGGCGTTTTGCGACACTTGTCATCACGGCAGACGGAAGCTCTCAAGCCTTCGTCAAGGATCCTTTGCATGATTTCCGGATCGAAGAGCTGCACAAGATCGCGCGCGTGAAAAAACTTCCCGTGAAATCATTCCTGATGGATCAGCGACTGATTGCGGGCATTGGAAACATATATGCCTGTGAGATTCTCCATGAAGTATCCATGAGTCCGTGGCGGCCCGTATGCGGAGTGTCCTTGCGGGAGTGGAGGAAGATTGAGAGAGCGACGAAAGAGATCCTTGAGAAAGCCATTACCTGCCGGGGTACAACTGTATCGGATTGGCGCGATCTGTTTGGCCAAAAGGGTGAGTATCAGCATGAATTGAAAGTTTATGACCGTGAGGGACTTTCCTGCCTTCGCTGTCACGGCATTATTCAGCGTTTGCGCCTGAGCGGCAGAGGGACTTATTTCTGCCCTACCTGCCAGAGAAGATAATAATCTGATCAGCGGAGCGGAAATAATTTTTCAGAAGAAACCAATGACAGGAGAAGCTGATGTTTCCGAAGAAGGCCAGGTGCTAAATGGCAAGACAGCGGCTTCATCAAATTTCAATAACGTCTTAAGGGCATCACAGCTAACATGCCCTTAGCAACGGGAGATCACTCTACCGCTTAGCTGTTGCCAGCGTCGCACGCAGCATCCCCAGACCATTCCTGATTTCAAACGTGCCCGTGTACTTGCGGATGTCATCGCTTGAGTACTTGATGACACAGGTCGGGGTTGATTTAGCCTGATATGTATTTATGATCTTATTGAGCGCCGGATACACCGGTGAAAGGTCATACACTGCGATGGGAATGCCCTCCGCCTTAAGCGCTTTCTTGAGCTCATCTTCAGCCTGAGCAGTATGATTTCTTGCCAGGGAAAAGAGCACCCGCCGTGCATTGAGCACATTTTCGTAATTCTTTGCCGCCTTCGCCGCATAGAGATAGTACTGAGCATACAGACGGGTTTCCTTATGGAGAGGAAGATCGACGAAGGTTACCCTCACGCCTCCTCCGGACAGGAATTCTTTCACTGCGGGGTCAATCTCAGACTCCATGGACTGGCAAGGCGGGCAGAAGTAATCAGTGAAGATGATCAACTCGTATCTGCCGGAACCGTAAGAAGGCACAATTGATTTTTCCGCACCGTACGCGGGTGTCGCAGAGCCGGAGAATGTGAGAATCATAAAAATATATCCCAGGATAACGAAAGCGAGAAGGGGTAATGGACTCTTGGCAGTGGGAGGAAGCTTTACTGCGCCGAGGCCATAGACGATTCGGTTTAACCAGCCTCTCTCCGGCGTTGGCTGCTTTTCGTGGTTCAGAATAAAGGCTACGATAATGATGGATGCAAAGGCCAGGCAGTAGGGGCAAAACACATCCTCTCTGAATTGGAATGCAATGAGATACACCTCAACGCCGATACCTGATGCCAGGAGGGCGCGGACGTATGGCATTTTCCTGAAGGCGGCAAAAACGATGATCATAAGCATATACACGATACCGATGTATGACAGGTCAATCCCGAAGATATCCCCCTGCAGGTAAGAGCAAGCAGTTTCGCATGCCTTATAATAAAGCATGATTCCAATACCTGCTGCCGCAAGGATTATTGTTATGACACTTCTGCGTGCTCTTATCTTTTCCACTTTATTTATTTTGATGCCATCGAGTCACAGTTCTTCATGCGGTAACAATTCCTCATGAACTTTATCAATTTCATCTCGCGCAAGCAAGGGATGAATTCTGACGCATCTGAAAAATAAACATTTAATCCTTTTCAATCCCTGCTCTTCTTATCCACCCTAAGACCTCCTTGTCTTCCGGGATGGACCTGTCCAGGGGTATCAATGTCCAGTGAAAGCGGTTATTCCGGGAGGGAGGCTCTCTGGAAGTCCTCAGCTCATCCCCTGATGAGGCGTGCTTCCTTGCTTGCTCCTCCGTCCTTTCGTAACTGTAAGGTGAGGATGCATTGACAAAGGTTAGTTGCAGCTTGCCTGCATACATCCCATATTTATAGGATTCAAGAATGGGTGTCAGTCCTTCCCAGAGAGGTGACTGGACATACCTGCCCTCGCGTCCGCCAAGGACGAAATGAATTCCCGGGGCCGCCCTGATGACCTCCTGCTGACGGTCTGAAGGGAGAGCTGAGAGAAGTATAATTACATCCGCCTTGCCGCGAAGTATACCGGTCATTTCCCGCGCCGTCTCGACCGGTTCCTTCACCAGGAATTGTTTCCCTGCTTCCTTATATATATCTGTCCTGATGTCCGGAGAAAGAAGGCCGAAGAAGGCGACGCGGATGGAGCCGACTTTTTTTATGATGTATGGTTTGACGATCGAAGTCTTTGTCGAAGGATCGACGAGATTGGAGGAGACAAGCGGGAGCCCGCGGGATGCCTCCTTGCGCAAGAATGCCAACCCCTGCATCAAATCCAAGTCACCCACATTTATTGCTGCTACTCCCATCCGCATGTATGCGCGACCGATCAGCCTTGCCTTTATGAGTGATTGCTTCTGATTGGCGCCTGCCCATGCACCTGTGAAGAGATTGCCGGAATCGACTACCAGAAGCGACCTGTCTTCGCTGTTTAGCTTCTCCACGAGGGATACTCGCCTGGCCAGACCGCCCAGCACCCTCTCACCTCAGGTAGGACAGGGGAACAGGTGCCCCTGTATATTGCTGCTTTGAATTACTGTCAGTTGTATTGCATCGGCAAATGCACTTGCAAAAGGGAAGGTTTGGACGGTGCAGAGAAGAACCGCAGACGCTATCATGAATTTTCGCGCGTGACTGAATAAGGCGCTATATTTATCACAAACCCTCATTCTCTAAACTCATTGATGGTATAAGATCTTTGGAAATCCATGCCTGACGGCATTACAAAGTTGATCCGCGTACCCCGGGGCCGCGCAGCTATCAGGAAGAAAGCCTGTCCTGCATAAAGAACGGGGCATTCACTCTCCTTCTTCCGGCTCTGCGTGAGGGTCGTTAACAGGGCAGGCAAGAATACCTGTCGCTGCACATGCCGTTGCCTCGAATTGCAGAACGGGATGATCGATGGAAAAACGGCAAAAAAGTTCATGTCGTATCTTGGCGGCAATGTCATCGACCTTGCTCAACATCTGGTCCTCGACGACGACGTGGGCAATGAGGGCTACACCTTCAGTTGCAATATTCCATACGTGGAGATGGTGAATCCTCTCCACGCCTGGTACAGCTTCCATCTCCTTTTGTATGGCATGAAGATCGATACCAACGGGTGTGGCATTCATAAGGATTCCGAAAGCGTTCTTCAAAATGTCCCACCCGCTGTACAGGATCAAGATCACAATGACCCAGGAAACGACAGGATCGAGCCAGTACCAGGGCTTGAATATCCATATAAAACCCAAAACAGCCACCCCAAGGGAGGTTATGGCATCGGTTAACATGTGCAGGAAGGCACTCCGTATGTTGAGATTGTCATGGGCCTCCGGCCGCAGCATCAATGTCGAAAACATGTTTCCCAGGAAAGCTATGGAGGCGATGAGTATAACAAGGTTGCCTTGGATGGGCCGCGGATTCTGGAGACGGTGCCACCCCTCAATGGTGATAAAGAGGCCGGCACCGAAGAGCACGGCCACATTAAACACGGCGGCGAAGACTTCCATGCGTTTGAAGCCGAAGGTGTGTCTCAGCGTGGGTTCGCGCCTTCCGATACGCAGGGCTGAATAGCTGATCAACACGGACGTAAAATCGCTCAGATTGTGGATGGCATCGCTGATCAGGGCCATGCTTCCCGATACGATGCCGCCATAGATCTGAACGGCGGGGATGATCAGGTTCATGACCATCGTGGCTATGAGCCGCTTGCTCAAGTCCAAGAATTTGAAATAATGTCTTGAATTTTTTTCCATTTTGTCAGCAATTGAGGTCTATGACAACTCAGCCCCTGTTATCTCTTGTCAGTGTCAGTCTTCGTTACGCATAGATAATGCTAACTGATATTGCAGTGCCGACACAAGGAATTTATGATCGTCAAGCAGAAAGAGCACGATTTCGTGTCCTCGCCCGGCTGCTGTAAAGAAGTGGCGGCTGGACATGTTTATGCATTGACGTATTTGAAATCAAATCTTATAATAACAAGAAAGATGTGAAGATCAGATGCAGACAAAAAGCACCAAAGACCGGATATGGAAAATTTCTGCAAGAGAGAGACGATGATGAAGAAAATATTAGGTCTCTTGGTTTCACTAACATTTCTTTTTGTCTATCCCGGTCTGGATCAATTAGGGGCACAAGTCAAAGGAGGGGGAAAAATGGAAATTAAAAGCTCAGCCTTCAAGAGTGGCGCAAGAATACCGGCAAAGTATACCTGTGACGGTGTGGATGTTTCACCCCCTCTGGAGTGTGGCAAATTGCCGGCAGGCACGAAATATCTGGCCCTCATCTGCGATGATCCCGATGCGCCCATGGGAACATGGGTTCACTGGGTAATCTATGATATACCTGCGAACATTACAAGCTTGCCGGAGAAATTGCCGCCGCTGAAAGAAGTTACCAATGGCGCAAAGCAGGGCATGAATGATTTTCGCGCCATCGGTTATGGAGGACCATGTCCCCCGTCCGGCGAACACCGCTACTTTTTTAAACTCTACGCCCTTGATGGTCCGACGGGGCTGAAGCCAGGGGCCACTAAGGCGCAACTCCTGGCAGCCATGAAAGGACACATACTTGCGGAAGCGGAGTTGGTGGGAAAATATAAAAGGTAGCAAAGAAAGAAATGCGCGAGCCATCCTATCTGAAACTTTACAGGGGGGGAAAGCTTCAGGAGCGCATTGATCGCGCGGTGGAACTGATGAGGGACTGCTCTTTGTGTCCCCGGGAATGCCATGTAGATCGGCTGTCCGGGGAGCTTGGATTTTGCCGCACGGGGAAAAAGGCGAAAGTGGCAAGCCTGCACGCCCACTTCGGAGAAGAGTCCCCTCTTGTGGGAACGGGCGGTTCAGGCACCATCTTTCTCAGATCCTGCAACCTCCTGTGCTACTTTTGTCAGAACTATGACATCAGCCACGATGCAGAAGGCGGTGAGGTAGAACCAAAAGATCTGGCCGACATGATGCTGAGTCTTCAACGGCGGGGATGTCACAATATCAACTTTGTAACACCGTCCCACGTAGTTCCGCAGATCCTCCAGGGACTCTTCATCGCCATCGGGGGCGGCCTCAAGGTGCCGCTCGTCTATAACACAGGCGGATACGATAAGGTTGAAACATTGAAGATTCTGGAAGATGTCTTTGACATCTATATGCCTGACTTCAAGTTCTGGGAAGAAAGGTGGTCTGAAAAGTTCTGCAAGGCCCCTGATTATAGAAAAATAGCCGCAGCGGCCATAAAGGAGATGCACCGCCAAGTGGGTGACCTGCTCATCGATGAATTGGGTATTGCAGAAAAAGGGTTGCTGGTGCGCCACTTGGTCATGCCTAACGACGTTTCAAATACGGGGGAGGTCATGACATTTCTCGCCGATAAAATTTCGGAAGACACTTATGTAAATGTGATGGATCAATACCATCCCTGCGGGAAGGCAACGTTGGACCCCGTAATCAATCGCCGTCTTACCAGGACGGAGTATGCCGAAGCCGTCCGCCGCACCAGAGACGCAGGCCTTCACAGACTGGATTCCTGGCGCTGAAGGAAGTACACAACGGCAAGGTTGAAATAGAAGCGCATTCCAAAGGACCGCACATGGACGGTTAGCTTTGCTTGTTTCGCAGGTATTCTCTCATCCCCTTGATGCTGTTTACGGAAAAAATCTTTTCCCGGGACTGCACATCTTCCGGAAGGGTGCGGTAGGTGGATAATCCCCTGTCATTTTTCAGCAGGTCCGCGTAAACGCTTTCCTCGAAAGGATCGCTTCCCATCCGATGGTGTTTTTCCACCGTGGCGAGCCAATTGTCCAACTGGTTGAGTGCCGTATCGAATACATTCCTCACGTTCTGCCGATACCCGTAATGGCCGAAACATACATGGGAAATATTGAGGGAAGCGGCCTTTTCCAGGGAATTACGGTAAGTCTCGTAGCTAAAGGGAGGCGGTGTAGCGATACGCAGATATAATCCATGGTCCAGGGGATAGTTTATTCCCGCCGCTTCTCCCAGAAATAAGAGATTCCCCATCTGATAGCAGAGGTGGCTCGGCGCATGACCCGGAGTTTCGAAGATGTCGATTGTGACGCCGCCTGCCTCAATGGGATTTTTATAACTGATGTTTTTTTCGGGAATCGCGGCAATTTCTCCGTACACATCTGCAACTTTTCCCAGGAAGCTACGGGAGCCTTCCCAGAGCTTTGCAGGATCAACCATGTGGCGAATCCCCTTGGGATGGCAGATGACCATGGCATCCGGATAATGATCTACCAAAAGTCCCGCGCCTCCTGCATGGTCAATGTGTATGTGCGTGAGGAGGATATAATCGAGCTTTTTCACGTCGAGTTCCTTTAATGCCTTAACGAGAACGGGAATGGTGGAGCGGGGACCCGGATCGACGAGGATGGTCAAGCCGTCCCGCCTGTATATCCAGCTGTTGAGGAAATTATAAAATCCCTCCAGAGGCTGGTCCAGATCAACGATGTAAAGATCTTTCAAGGGTTCATGTGTCGCCATTTCCCGCCTCCTTATATAAATATCAGTGTGTATCCCAAAACCTTCCCACTTAACCTCTCCAGCAGGGAAGGATTGGATAATCGGTAACGCCGGATTAATATACCATATTATCTATGAATGCAAAGATTGTCCGTCAAGGAAATTCAGAACCATGGAGTTGAACTCCTCGGGTCTTTCGAAATTCGGCATATGGCCGCACCGCTCGAATATATGAAGGTGAGAGTCCGGTATTTTTTCCCTGGCGAAGCGTGCCTGCCTGACAGGAAAGAGGCGGTCCTCTCTCCCCCAAATAATGAGAGTCGGAATCTTTATGTTATCGAGATTCTTTATGACGGGGTCGAGGACATCCGCGCGTCCGCCCAGGATTGTCGCGCAGGTGCGGAGAACCGAGAGTACAGTCTTTGCGGCTCCCTGCGCAAAGTTAAGTTCGTAATAAAGGTCTATCAGGTCGTCAGTGATGACAGCCGGGTCGTATACCAGGTGTTTCAGTACAAAGGCCATTCCCGCCCGCGATGGACTTAACATCAATTCACCCAGGACGGGAATTGTAGCCAATCTCATCGCTAAAGGCATTTCCCTGCCCAGGCCGGCGCTGTCCACCAGCACCAGCCTCTGCACGTTACCGGGGAACTGCATTACGCATTGAAGGGCTACGCCGCCGCCTAAAGACATTCCGACAAGACAGGCATGTTTTATGTCAAGCGCTGTCATAAATTCGTTGATGAAGGCGGCCATGTACGACGGCGCATATTTCACGTCCGGTTTTGCGGAGCGGCCGAAACCGACGAGGTCGGGGGCATAAACACGGTATCCCTCGGCTATGGCCGAAATATTATGCATCCAGATATCCGCGGATGCGCCGAGGCCATGGATGAGAACCACATTCGATCCCTTATCCCCTTCGGCCCAGTAACGGGTATTGATGTCACCGATCTTGATGTATTTGTCCTGCGGCATCTTCATGTTACAGGTACATACTGTGGCATCTGTTGGGAGGAAATAACTTATGCTGCGTCAGACACCGGAAAATTTTCTGCCGGTGAATAATTCATGGTTTTCGGGCAATAGGGATAAAGCAGTCGGGATTTTCACTTTTTTTCCAGGAGTGTCTCCAGCACCGTGTCTATGGCGAAATACTTTCTGGTCAATACTCTCCCATCCTTATTGATGAGGACCATCGTCGGTATGCCCACAATGCCATAGGCGCTCGCTACACGTCCTTTTTCATCCAAAAGAGTTTTGTAGGGAATCTGGTTTTTTGCTGCAAACTGTGACACTCTGTTTTTGGGTTCATCAATGTCGATACCCACTATTTCAAGTCCCCGCCGGCCATAGATTTCATAAATGTCTTTGTAGTGAGGTATCTCGGAACGGCAGGTAGGACACCACGTCGTNNAGAAAAATCAGCAGCACCGGTTTGCCCCTCGCGGCGCTGAGTTTGAAGTCCCTGCCCGTTAAGTCTTTCAGAATGAAATCAGGCGCTGCAGAATCGGAGATATTTCGCCCCGTGTCGGGCTGCTTAGTTTCGGAGCATGAGAACGCTGATGATAATACGATGGCAATCAGTCCTGCGACCAGTAAAAAGAAAAGCCTGCCTCTTATCCGCATTATAGAATCCCTCATACCCAGAGCATTCCCGCCTGGATGAGAAAATACTCTCCCACTGCCAGCAGTATCCATCCGCATATGTGGCTTACCCTGGTCATCCACATGCCGGATTTTGGCAGGCTGGCTAAAAGGCCGGCGAAGGTTCCCAGTATTATAAGTAATGTTCCCATTCCAAAAGCAAAGATAAAGAAGAGGCTCATTCCGAAGACGATATTCTGGCTGGTTGCCACAAAACTCAAGAGCACCGCAAGCACCGGGGTAGTGCAGGGACCAAGGATCAGTCCCGATAGGGCTCCTACAAGAAAGCTCGCCACAATACCCTTTTTTTTCGGCTGCGCTTTTGCCAGAAAGGCTGGCACCCGTATGGGCAGCACAAAGACTTCAAGCATGGATAATCCCATGAGGATACAGATATTGGCTACGATGAAGTTCGTCCAGGGGCTCGCCTGTATCTGCCCGAACAGTTTGCCCGTCAAGGCGGCAATTGCGGCAAGGGCAGTAAATGTAACAGACATGCCCAAAACATAGACAATGGAAAGCAATAGACCCTTCACTTTGGAACCGCTGCTGTGAGCTCCGATGAAGGCGATGGTGATGGGCGCCATCGGGTACACGCAGGGGGTAAAACTCATCAAAACGCCTCCCAGGTAGGCGGCTGCATATGCCAAAATAAAAGACCCGTGGAGATAAACGGACAGTCCTTCAATAAAATTTTCCACTCAAATTCCCCCGGCAAAAGACTTGAATTCGGTAGCGAGCGCATTCCCCGCAGCTTACTGCGGGGTAAGCGAGCGAATGCCGAACGATACTGTTCCTTAAGAATCGAAGATTCTCCACAGCTTGCTGCGGAGAGCTTCAAATATGCCTTCGTATCAATTTAACTGCTTGTATTTACAGGATAGCATAATATCTCTCCAATATCAACCATATACCGATAGAAGCGCTCTTTGTCTTGCCATATCCCAAGGGGCGAGCGTAATCTTGGACAACAAGGCGGCACATGAGTGATATCAGTAAGAAAGATTGGCCAGGTGAAGAGGCGCCGGTTGGATTTATTGATGATACTTATTGCTTGCGCTGTTAATAGAAAGGATATATACAGCTATCAACTTGCCCAAAAGAGGTATGAGGAGATTTTGTGCGAATGGCTAAAATGTTAAAGGATGCTTTGAAGACTATAGAGAAATACAAGAGCATAACCCCCCACTACGGGGAAATGCTGGATATCCTGGGAGAAATATTAATCCTCAGGGAAGAATACCGGCGCAAGATGAAAAATGTGATCTTTCCGATAGACGAGGGGCTCATGGAGAAGAAAATATTCGGTGGCTTGCCACTGATTGATTTTTCCACCGGGACCTTTGACCTCACGGAACCTAAGCAGTACTTCAGTGCGCTCCTGGAAATTGCGGAAAAGCGGGCTCCCGGTGAAACAAAAGAGGTTCTTCAGATGATTCAAGACGGGATCTTTAATTTTGAGAAAATGATTTCCGATTCCTTCAATTCTCTCCAAGATGATGATATTGCGGAAGATATTGGCGACGATGTCATTGATCTTGTCGATCTGTTCCTTGAAGAGAGTCTGAGACCGGCCCTGGAAAAGGTTGTGGAGAAGTACGGGAAAAGCATTGCCAAGGCCGGATGGACTGAGGGCTACTGCCCGATCTGCGGCAAGGAGCCGAAGATTGGAGAGATAAGAGAGGAAGAGGGGAGACGGTTTCTTTTCTGTACACAGTGCGGATTTGAGTGGCGTTTCATGCGCATCAAATGCCCCTTCTGTGGCAATGAGGAGCAGCAGACACTGGCCTACTTCAGCATCGAAGGAGAGGAAAAATACCGGGTTGATGTCTGCAATGAGTGCAAGCGATATATCAAGATAGTTGATTTCAGAGAATCAAAGGAAGAAGCTGACCTCGATGTTGAGGATATTGCTACATTACATCTTGATATGCTTGCCAATGAAGAGGGGTACGATTAAAACTGCAGCGCGTGCGCATGTATGAATGACCGGGACATAAGGAAAGTCATTCACCTCATTGAGAAAGAGGTCGCTAAATGGGAGCTCCCCATAGTATCCTCCCTGGCCGAGGAGCATAGCGGTCCCTTTCCAATCCTGATCTCAACAATCTTGAGTCTGAGAACGAAGGATGAAGTAACTGCGAAAGCTGCGGAACGCCTCCTGGCATTGGCCGGGACCCCGGAGGAAATGTTAAAACTCTCCGAAGGGAAAATCATCAAAGCAATTTATCCCGTCGGGTTTTACCGGAATAAGGCTAAGACGATCCTTCACATATCGAGAGAACTGATAGACCGTTTTCACTCACGGGTTCCCGATACAATCGAGCAGTTGCTCACCCTGAAGGGTGTGGGCAGGAAGACGGCCAACCTTGTTGTGGCCCTTGGATATAATAAGGAGGGGTTGTGCGTTGACACGCATGTCCACAGGATATCGAATCGCCTGGGCTATGTGAGAACAAAAACCCCTGAGGAAACGGAATATGCCCTGAGAAAAAAACTGCCATCGGTATACTGGCTCCGGTATAATACTTTGATGGTTGCCTTCGGTCGGCATGTCTGTGTTCCCATCTCCCCGTTCTGCAGCAGATGCCCTGTTTTTGCTTACTGTGACAGGGTCAACGTCGTAAGAAGCAGATAGGGTGAAAAAGAGTCGCCGGGTTGCCTGAGTACATATTTTTCTTGAACAGGTAATTTTCTGAAGCTTGAGTAAGGAGGTATGTCATGGGAGTAAAGGTTGCGATTAATGGTTTCGGCCGGGTTGGACGGAGTCTCGTCCGCGCATGCTCGGGTTGTGAGGATATTGATATCATTGCCGTCAATTCACGGGCCAAGCCGGAGATTCTCGTTCATCTCCTCAAATATGATTCAGTTCACGGCAAGTTCAAGGCCGATGTCTCCTTAGACGGCGACGCAATGGTGATAGACGGCAGGAGAATCGCCATAACTACTGTCACTTCGAATTTGGCGGACCTGCCCTGGGCAAAGCTGGGTGTCGAGATAGTCCTGGAATCAACGGGGCGATTCCGCAAGAAGGATGAAATGACTGGTCATCTCACTGCCGGAGCGAAAAAAGTGATCCTTGCAGCCCCCGGCAAGGGTGTTGACGGCACCTTTGTCATGGGAGTTAATGAAGAGACATATAATCCCGGTAAACATCACATCGTATCCAATGCATCATGCACTACGAACTGTCTTGCGCCTGTTGCCAAGGTGCTGAATGACGAGTTCAAGATCGTTAAGGGATTCATAACAACGGCGCATGCCTATACGATGGACCAGAGGCTTCTGGACGGTTCTCATAATGACCTGCGCAGGGCCAGGGCTGCCGCTGTTTCGATTATTCCCACATCAACGGGAGCTGCCCAGGCCGTGGGTCAGGTGATTCCGGACCTGAAGGGCAAGCTCGATGGCGTAGCGCTGCGGGTCCCCGTGAACAATGTATCAGTAATAGACCTTGTGGTGGAAGTGTCGCGTCCTGTTACGGTAAACGAGGTGAACGGGGCGCTGAAGGTGGCGTCTCTAGGCAAGCTGAAGGACATCATGGCATATTGCGAGGAAGAACTCGTTTCCATAGATTTTACGAGCAGCCCTTATTCGGCAATCGTTGATGCGCCGCTGACGAATGTAATCGCCGGGACCCTTGTCAAGGTGTTTGCCTGGTATGACAACGAGATGGGGTACGCGTGCAGGATGAGAGACCTTGCAATCCACATGGCCAGAAAAGGTATGGGAGCATGAAATGAGACGGCCCATCATTGCTGGCAACTGGAAGATGCAGAAGACCGTCCGGGAGTCTGTGGATTTCGCGCGTCAATTGATGATTGCCTACGCCGCCGAATCTCCGGACAGGCGTGTGATCGTCGCCCCGCCCTTTACATCCATCTACGCTGTTGCGGAGGTGCTTATGGGATCGGGGATTCATCTTGCCGCCCAGAATCTCCATGATAAACAGGCAGGTGCATTTACAGGAGAGATATCTGCTGCAATGCTCGTAGATGCCGGATGTGAATACGTCATCGTGGGTCATTCAGAGCGCCGGACTCTCTTTGGCGAAAGGGATGATGTCATCAACAGAAAGCTCAGAGCCGCCATCTCCTTCGATCTGAGGCCCATATTCTGTATCGGCGAGACCCTGGAGGAGCGGGAGGCCGGCCGGACTTTTACCGTAGTCGAAAGACAGATAAAAGAGGGATTGAATAATTTCGCCGCCGATGATATAAAACCGATCGTAATAGCCTATGAACCCGTCTGGGCAATCGGTACCGGCAGGACTGCTACGGCCGAGCAGGCCCAGGAAGTGCATGCGTATATTCGCACTGTTATGGGAAGAGCTTATGGTGATACGCTCGCAGGGTTGCTTAATGTAATTTACGGGGGAAGTGTTAATCCCGGCAATATCGGCGGCCTTATGGCCCAGCCGGACATCGACGGCGCTCTGGTAGGGGGGGCAAGTCTCGATGTTGAAAGTTTTGTCAGGATTATACAATATTAAATAGTAGACCTTCTGTCATTGCGAGGGCGCAGCCCGCGGCAATCATATCGATCGGTTATTCCGAACGAATGTGAGGAATCTTTTTTTAGGAGATATTTAACGTGCAAATACTAATTACTATCCTGCATATCGCAGTATGTGTCATCTTGATTCTTGTCGTTCTCCTTCAGGCAGGCAAGGGGGCTAATATGGGGGCGGTCTTTGGCGGCTCAAGCCAGACTGTCTTCGGAAGCAGCGGCCCGGGAAGCTTTTTGGGAAAGATGACAACAGTTGTCGCTACCGTCTTCATGCTTACGTCTCTCGCCCTTTCTTACTCGGCAACGCATAAGGCGTCGTCAGTGATAGAAAAAGCGCCGCAGGCGCAGCAGCAGACGGCGCCGGCAGAAAAAGCGCCGTTGCCGCCTGAGCAGAATGCGCCAGCAGGACAGCAGAAATAGAGACACAACGCCCATAATACGAACAATTGCCGAGGTGGTGGAACATGGTA
>PLLV01000092.1 GCA_003142295.1 Syntrophaceae bacterium | reverse complement strand
TTCTGGTTGAGGAATATCTTCAGGGGATAGAATTTTCGTGCATCGTTTTGGAAGAGGATGGCGAAGCCAGGCCGCTTGATCTCACGGAGATTTACCCTCAAAGCGAATATTATACCTATGACGACAAGTATATGCCGGGGAGGTGCAGGAAGTTCACCCCGCCCAAAAATATCCCCTCGGATGTAGTAGAAAAAATCAAAGCGGAAGTCCTCAAGGCTTACCATGCATTGGGATTCAGATCGTACGGACGCATTGATGGCTTTCTGACAAAAGACGGACGGATACTCATCACGGACCCCAATTCCTCCTCCGGTATGGCGCCTTCATCATTCTTCTTTGAACAGGCCGCCTCTATGGGGATGCTTCCCACAATGGTCATATCCAGGCTGATACAGAACGCCATCAAAATCCACCAGGGAAAAAAGGGCACCTTATAACAGTCTCGCGATATGATCATCGCTCTGTGCCGGCAAACTAATAATAGGTTGCAACAGCTCCGGAAATGACTTTACAAAAAAACGAAATATCATTATAGTCCGCAGTCATAGCACTGACAATTGGCTGGTAATAATGGGAGAAAAGCAGTTGACATCTTCAAACGGCGCGGGCGGCAAGAAACTCAAGGTCGGGATTGTAATGGGAGGAGTGTCTTCTGAAAGAGAGGTTTCTCTTGAGAGCGGCAGAAATATCTTTAACAAAATTGATCGTAAGAAGTACGATCCCATTGCCATATTCATGGATAGCAAGGCCGCCTTCTGGGAAATACCGATAAAGCTCTTGATGCGAAACAGCACGAAAGATATTGAGGAGGATCTATCGGAAGAAGCGAAATATATCCCATATGAGATGTTGAAAGCCCGGACAGATTTTATCTACATCGGCCTGCACGGCAAGTACGGTGAAGATGGATGCTTGCAGGGCCTGCTGGAGCTTCTCAACATCCCCTATACCGGCTCAGGGGTACTGGGATCTGCCTTAGGGATGGATAAATATGTGTGCAGAAAGATCCTGGCCGCAAGCGGAATTGATGTACCGAAGACATTGCCTGTTTTCAAACGGCAATGGCAACCCGAAAAGAATAAGGAAATCCTTGACGCCATTGAAAAAGAGATCCGGTTCCCTTGCGTCGTAAAGCCGACACGCGAGGGATGCAGTACGGCTGTGAAAAAGGTGGTTTCGAGAGAAGGTGTACCTGCCGCCGTGGAAGAAGCATTCCATTGGGATAACACGGCATTGGTAGAGGAATTCATCGACGGCATGGAGGTAACGTGCGGTGTCATCGAGGATGATCAACCATTGGCGCTGACTCCCTCTGAAACCATTCCTACGGATGACGTCCTTTCCCTTGAAGACAAGTTTCTCTATGGTCAGGGTGAAAATAAAACCCCCGCCAGAGTTCCGGATAATATACTGCAGAAGATTAAGGACGTTGCCGTTGCGGCCTTTTCTGCCCTCGACCTTAGGGGCTATGCAAGAATCGATATGTTTGTGAGGAAGGACGGGAGAGTCGCTGTCCTTGAGCCGAATACCCTCCCCGGGATGACGCCCTCCACCGTTCTTTTTCACCAGGCGGCGGCCTCCGGAATTACCCAGACAGAGTTCATTGACCGCGTGATTGCTTCATCCCTGAAGGCTCACGAAAGAAAAAGAGGGCCGTTGTAAATAAGGGAAGTTAATTTGGCCCTCAATCATTTGACAAAGCAGCGCAAAGAATATCTAGTAAATAGTTGAGACCACACTACTATCTCTCCACGTCTGCACAGTTTCCCAAATGAGTAATCGCCGTCTCATAAGAATATTGACAATATGTGATAAATGACTATATTATGTATGAATTTCAGGGGTTATTATCCCAATTCAATGGTTTGACTATGCATTTCAATCCGGCACAAAGGTCGCTCGCAAATAATGTGTTTCAACAGGCGGAAAACCTCACGGGGCAGTATTTCCGTTTTAACCGCGAAGAGATGAAGAAATACCGGTATGATGTAAAGACCCTCGCTGATCTTGAAAAACACGAAATGAGAGATGGGGCATTTGCACATTTATGCAGGTACCATTTCAATAAAGATCAAGACCTGGATAAATCGGGTGATTTTCATTTTTACAGAGTCTGCCTTCAGGATAACCAGATTCTCAATGCCGTTGAGAGGGGACATTCTTTCATCAGACTGAACCCCTTGCTGTTATATATTGCCGCACACGAGCTTGTCCATATCATACGGTTCGAGGCCAGAGAAATTGATTTCGATGCATCGCGGGAAGAAAAAGAGCGGGAAGAAGATAAAGTCCATACGATAACGAGGGATTTGCTTCAGTCCCGCATCTCTCCTGATCTCAGACTTATTTTTGATTGCTTCAGCAATCGTTACAAAATAGGAGATATTTTAATTCACTAACCTGGGGTTCGGGGCTCGTCCCGAGCATACCATTGATTTAAGAAAATATTCATTGGTGGAGGGCTTGTATGCCGATTTATGAATATAAATGCAGGAAGTGTGGAAAGCGGTACGAACTGTTTCAGCACATGGCTGATCCCGTCGCCAAGACGTGCAAATTCTGCAAAGGTCCTGTCAGCAAACTCATTTCCATGTCATCCTTCCATTTGAAGGGTTCCGGTTGGTACGTTACAGACTACGGCGGAAAGAAGGCGCCCGCAAGTGAGACGAAGAAAGACGATACTGTAAAATCCGAAACAACAGACACCGTAAAGACGGAATCGACCGTGAAACCGAGCACGGAAGATTAAGAAACTAAGAAATCTTATCAACAAAAGTGGCTTCCACAGAAGTGGAGGCCTTTTTTTTCAGACCTTGGCTCTCCACTTGTCATTTCGAACCCTTCGGTTTACTCAGGGTAAACTCCGTGAGAAATCTTTAAGATCCCTCCCTTCGCTCGGGACAGGGATTTCTCAGTCGCTGCGCTCCTTCGAAATGACATGGGGGGCTGGTCCTTTGGTTTCAATATCAAAACCGGATTGTTTTTCCCCTCAGGTTGGCGCATCTGGCGGGCTAAGTTATCTCGCCTGGTTCGTTTGATTGCGTTTCCCGCGGAGACGCTGCATCAGAAAGCGGTCCATAGCCTCCTGGGAAATGTCATTGCCTATGACCTCTCTGATCGTATCAATGGGAATCTCCACCCGCGCCGCGCTTCTGTGGCCGCCGGCATTCCCAAAGTTTGCGAAAGCCTTTGTGGCAATTGCCCCGCAATCCTGGCGGTACCCATCCCCCCTGAAAATAATGACAAGCCTGTCTTTGACAACTCCAGCGATAATAACGTAGGAGATGTCAACGATGCGCAGAAAAAAGTCCGCCACCTGAACACATGCATCGACACTTTCCACCCTGCCCAGAAAACTCATAATCCTGTCACGGTAGCGCCGCCTGTTACGATATGCGTAATCGTAATACTTGAGAAAGCGTTCGGGGATTTGATTAAGTTCGATGCGGCGGATAAGCTGTCGATTAGCGCGGGCAAAATTAAGGTAGTATGCGCTTATGTCCTCAAGAATGACGTCACGCTCGAAATTGTTTGTATCGGCCTTGATTCCGTAAAGAAGAGCCGTGTGAAGTTTCTTGGAAATTTTAACCTTTGCAGCAAGGAGGTACTCCGTCATCATCGTTGATAAGGCGCCGTAATTCTCCCGTATGTCGGCCAGCTCCGCGTGCCATACTGTTGTGCAGGGATGATGATCAAAGACAATCTGTGGTTGAACGTCCTGGAGGGCAGCGCCGAAAAAAGTAGGCTGGGCGTCTATAATGGCAATCAGCCGGTATGGCCGGATATCTATTTTGTCCAAGAGTTGAATGTCCACTTTCATTGCCCGGATGAACTCAATATTCTGCTGGCGAACGACGGGTTCCGTGGCAACGAAGGTACATTTCGTTAAACCGGCTGTCTGCCTGAGTAGTTCCTGAAGGGCCATGCATGATGCAACAGCGTCCGGGTCAGGACTGCCGAACATAAGGACCGCAAGGGCATCATCCTGTTTGAACATGGTCTTGAGTTTCATTACATTGTGTAATGTCTCTTCTTTAATTAGGAATGATTCAATGCGCTTCATAAGCTTCGTTAAACTAAACCTCTCCTGCGGACAATTAGATGATTACGGATAGAGAACCCGTATTTTCCCCTTCGGTTCCGAAATGATTTCACCCACGATGGCCGCCTCAACAATACCATCAGCATGCATCCTGCCAATTAATGTTTCTGCCTGACTTTCCGGCAAGGCAATAAGCAGTCCGCCGGCGGTCTGCGGATCAAACAGGATATCCACCATCCAATCAGGACAAGCCGGAGCAACCTCGATGAACTTCGAGCGATACTGACGATTCCGTTCCAGCCCCCCGGGCACTATACCTGTCTCGACGAATTCCCGTATTTCCGGGAAGAATGGAACAGATGACGCATGAATAAGCATGCCCACATCGGAGTCTTCCACCATTTCACAGGCATGACCAAGAAATCCAAATCCCGTGATGTCGGTACAGGCATGAATGTCAGGCATTTCCAGCATGAGGTCCGCCGTCTTCTTATTCAGGGTAGTCATGTACATTGTCGACTTTGCCACAAGCGCCTCACCGGCCAACCCGGCCTTCAGCGCCGTAGAGACAATACCGGTACCTAAGGGTTTGGTGAGAACCAGCTTGTCCCCTACCCTTCCGCCTCTATTGAGCAGGACTCTGTTCGGATGAACCACGCCGGTAACAGAAAGCCCGTACTTCGGTTCTTCGTCTTCAACGCTGTGCCCTCCGATGAGAAGGACGCCAGCCTCCCGCATCTTATCAAGCCCCCCCTGAAGAATCTGCCGGAGTATAGACATATCCATTGTCTTTGCGGGGAAGCAGACGATGTTCAGCGCTGTAAGCGGCCTTCCTCCCATGGCATAGACGTCGCTCAAGGCATTTGTAACGGCTATCTGGCCGAATGTGTAAGGATCGTCCACGATAGGCGTAAAAAAATCCACCGTCTGGATAATAGCCAGATCGTCACGGAGTTTATAAACTCCGGCGTCTTCCGCATGTTCCATCCCGACGATCAGATTCGGATCGGAAATCAACGGCAAATCTCGCAATGCTTCACTCAGGTCGCCCGGACCGATCTTGCAGGCTCAACCGGCCCCGTGGACAGTCTCGGTAAGGCGTATCTTTAGTTTCTCTTCCATGGGGGCATATTACAGTAATCGGCAAAATGCGTCAATATTTTGTGTTGCGGCAATAAATTAGGGTTTAAGAAATATCACGAAGACTCCCGCTTTGATTGTGGCTCGTAATTGTGGTAACTTATCCGATATGAGCCGGGATAAATTTATGGATATCACCATCCAGCAATTGGAAGTCCTAATGGCACTGGTTGAAGCAGGCAGTTTTACCAGAGCCGCCGCCAAACTTTCCCTTTCCCAACCGTCTCTTACCAAGCGGATCCAAAACCTGGAAGAAGCGGTAGGGTCACGATTGGTCAACCGTGGAGCAACAGGAATTTCTCTTACACCGGAAGGTCAGATTATCTATGGTTATGCAAAACGGACCATCCGATTAAGGGAGGATGCCAAAGAACGCGTCGTAAGACACAAGGCGCAGGAATCAGGGCATATCTATGTGTCCGCCAGTACCATACCGGCCACATACATTCTTCCCCGCTTACTAAGCCGTCTGAAACATACACACCCTGATATACGGGTACGCATGCAGATGCATGACAGCGAGGAAACGCTGCAAATTGTCCTGAACGACCAGGCAGAAATGGGTTTCATCGGTAAAGAACCTATAAACAAGAAACTGGTTGTGCAGCGTCTATGGAAGGATTCTCTGGTCCTCGCTGTCCCTTTCGACCATCCTCTCGCAAAACAAAGGACTACGAGAACAGAAGAGTTAGCAAAGGTGCCTTTCATCATCCGGGAAAAAGGGTCGGCAACGCGTGATATTGTCGAGGAATGCCTCCAGAAGCAACTGGGCACAAGCCTGTCCTGCTTCAATGTAATCTGTGAAATGGGAAGTTCCGAGGCCGTGAAAGAGGCCATCCTGGCAGGTTTAGGCGTTTCGATTCTGTCCACTTTTGCAATTAAACGGGAAATATCGCAGGGTTTACTGACCGCTCTTCATGTCAGCGACTGCAATATGGAAAGATATTTCTACCTCGTCTACAAGAAGCAATTTCCTCTAATGATGTACCACAAGCACTTTTTGGACCTCGTGAAGAGATATTTCCCATTCAGATAAGTCATGCCGCGGCAAGCCGAAGAATCGGCAAAACCACATCTTCCCTATAACAAATAAGAATAAAGGGCATACGTCTATAGCTTATAGGAATTTGATTTATTCAAATAAGCTATATTATAATTATTAAATAGGCAATCGAAGAGGATAGCTTATATTTGATGCGCCGAGAATTGTCCTTCACAACTATAGCGGTGCCCGCCATGCCTTTTGTCGGGATCCAGCCTTGATTGGAGATGTTCTGAGGGCTCTGTTGTGGAATTCGTGACTGCGACAATAACAATAAAGATAAGAGGAGGTTCATGAAACATGATTAAGAGGAGATTGTTGGCAATTTTGATCAGCGCTATTTTTGTTTTCGGATTTGCGAGTGTCAGTTCCGCCGCCTGGGGTACCAAAGAACTCGACACTGAGAAGAGTGCGGTAACATTTGCGCGGGAAGTGGAAAGAGGCGGTTACAAGATCGTAACAACACAGGAGTTGAAAAGCTGGATTGACCAGAAAAAAGATATGCTGATTGTTGACACCCAGCCTTACGAAGCCAGTTTCAAGAAACAACATATCCCCGGAGCGGCAAATTTGGAACTGCCCAGACCGGAAATGACAAAACTCGACGATAAGACTAAATCAGCATTGAAAAATCTCCTTGGACCCGATAAGAACCGCCTTATTGTTTTTTACTGCGGATTTGTAGAATGCACCCGGAGCCACAATGCGGCGATGTGGGCCACGAGGCTCGGCTACAAAAACGCTTATCGCCAGCCCGGCGGCATCAGGGCCTGGAACGAAGCAGAATATCCGGTTGAAAAGGTGCAATAGGATAATACAAGCCGAGGTCTTTCGCAGCGGTTGCACAGAATGGAAGGAGTGACAGTCGACCTTTATTAAGACGGGATTACGATGCGCTATTTTTGTCAGCCGCGTTCTTGCGTTCGTAATCTTTGATAGCCTCGAGCAAGGCCGTGATTCCTGAAAGGACGCATTTGCCGTCGCGGCTGGGAATCCCCTTAAGGGCAAGTATAACATGGGCGTCGGTTATCCGCTTCGCCTCACTTATGGTCTTGCCTTTTGCCAGCACCGTGGTCATGCTGCTCGTCGCAACGGCGCCGGCGCATCCGGAGGATTGGAATTTGATATCCGCAATTCGGCCTCCGTTTATTTTGATCCACAGCTGCATTTCATCGCCGCAGGAAGGATCGCCAACGTGTGCCGACCCGTCAGCGTCCGTTATTCTGCCGACATTTCTCGGATTCGTGCTGTGGTCCGCTACCAGTTCATTATAAAACAGGACTGGGCCGTGGGGGAGCTCCATTCCCAGTTGCAGTTCCTCGTCCTCATATCTGTTTTTCCTGTAGAGATCCTTCCAGTTATCAGTTTTTCTCTTTATTTCCTTTTGCCTCATTGTATCACCTGTGGGACAAATTACAGGAGCCTTATAAATATCCCCTCTGTCATTTTGCCCCCTTCGATTTGCTCAGGGTAAACTCAGTACCAGTATTTGATGTCTTCAGAATTTGCTGTCCACAAAGGTTGCCTGCACCCACCCATTGAAGAGCTTTCGGAGGGCGAATATAAAGGAAGTGATTCTACGTGTCAACGAAAAATTAGCAAGCATAATGCACTTCGTCTCAATTCGGAGATTTACTTACGCCATATGAAGGCGGTCATGAAATCACCGTGCCATGCCTCATCATTTAAGCTCCCTTCTGAAATCGTCGCTGATTTCTTCCGTCCAGTGGATTGATAGATGCAATCCTACTTCAGGCGGAAGTCGACCCTGCTATTCTTTGCTTTCTCCTTCTTATCCGGTGCAAGAGTCTTCGGTTCCACGACGAAGATGCGCTCCGCAGAGATCGTGCCGTCTTTCAGGAGCAGTGACTCGATCTGTGTCGCCCGCTGAGACGCCAACAGTCTCAGGTCGCTGTCACTGACCGTCAGTTGCGTCATCATAAGTTTTTCCATCTCCGGAACGGGCAGGCTTTTCTTCATACCGATCACTGTTCTGGGTTTCGGGAACTTTTCCGCTTCATAGGCCAGGGTAAGATATCTCGTATATTCATTATCTTTGATTTGGACTTCGTCTACGGAAACTGCCTTCTGCCCGTGACGGATCATCTCTTTCAGTTTCTGAGCCTTCAGCTTTGCGCTAAGCTGATTCCGCTTCAGCCCCTCCTTATCTTTTTCGATGTCCACATGACCTTCGATATCGAGTCTTAAGCCAGGTCGCTCATGGAGGGCCTTAATCAGGGTTTCCATTTTCTTCAAACTTGCTCCGCCTATGGTGGAACTGCCGTCGTCAAACTCGACATAGCCGAGTTCCTCTCCATGACCGAACAAGGAACCCAAAATAGCAAATGGCGCCGTCGCAGCCTTTTCAATAAGGTTGCCGATCACCTTGGCTATAATCTGCCAGACGCTGAATTGCGGATCATTGAGGCTCCCGGTCACAGGAATATCCAAGTCGATATCTCCTTTTCTGTCCTGCAGAAGGGCAATAGCCAGCTTCACCGGGAGTTTCGTCGCATGTGGACTATCTACACGATCACCGAAATTGAACTGCCTGAGGAATATCTTGTTTTTGGAATCCAGTTTCTTCTCTACTATCAAATACTGCACATCAAAGGAGAGCTTACCCTTCCTAATGCTGTATCCGGCATATTTCCCCGAATAAGGTGACAGTGGGCTCAGATCCATGTCTTTGAAAGATGCCTTGATATCTACAAAGAGGTTGTCCGGGAAAGGATGAATCCTGCCGGTGATTTCAAGAGGGGCGGAATGATCCAGCTTCCCACGCAGATCCACATCGGCCGTTTTACCGGCCATGGAAGAGATTCCGGAGACGCGACCGCCCATCTCCACGAGCTTTGCCGCATAGTTCGGTTTTATATAACGATCCTGAAAATCGATGGTGCCGCCCTGAAGACTTAAGGCGCCGATCTGAATATCCTTAAGAGGCTTTCCTGCCTGTTGCGAAATTTCCTTACCGGTTGTGGCTGTATCAGGTTTCTCCAGTGGCTGCTCTTCTGCGAGATGCTGGAGGTTGATGGTCCCGTCGGGAAGGATGATCAGGCGCGCATAAAAGTCCGCCAGAGAGATATCATTAACACGAAAATAGAAGGGATTATAGCCAGCCTGCACGTTTTTAAAGAAGAGCGAATTCCACTTCAGGAGATCCTCGGCATTGACCTTGTCGATCGTGGCAAAGTTGGCGACGAGGATATTACCGGTGAAGCTCACCTTAAGATTATCTTTGTCGGCGGCCTGCACGTTGAGATTCCCCGATGTCGATACCTTGCCATCGGTTATGCTGACCTTCAGTTTATCATCGACATAAGGCTGCAGCCCGAGAAGGTTCACAGATTTAACGTTGATGGCGAGATTGGCAGAGAGCGGATCGATGCCCGCGGGACCGACAACAGTAACCACACCCGTTTTGTCCAGACGCAGTGAGAGCGATACGTTACATTTAGTGTTCCTCTCCGTGGAAATATGGCTTCCTTTCAGAGATAGTCCGCTGATGTCGATCCGGCCTTCCCTGGGGGGCACAGCATCAAAAAACTGGATTTTCCCATCCTCAATTCCCAGATCGTCGATCTTCAGGGTCACAGGCGTCTCGTCCTTCTTTGGAGTGATGAGCGACAGCAGATTCAATTTCCCCGCTTTGTTCCTCCGGGCAATCAGTTCCGGCCCCGACAGGGCAATCTTTGAGAAGTGGTAGACCGATGTGAGGGGCTCCAGTGAGAGGGCGCATACCTGAACCATGGGGATACGCAACAGGCGCTGCTTGTCCAGCTCGTCAATAGCAAGGTCTTTGAGCGTCGTATCTCCTTTTATCGTGATGGACGGTTTCTTGTCCTGGTGCTGAATGAAAGAAACACTCGTCTTCGTGCTCAGCAGGCCCGACAATATTTTGAAATTCATCTTTAGAGGCACGTAGGAGAGATAATAAGGGATGTTAAGATCTTTGATATCGATATCAAAAGCGGATTCCCTGGAATCCGCAAACGGCTTAGTCTTGCCCTGGAGCACATAAAGGCCGCCATTGATATTCGCAGAGAGATAAGGCGTGACATATTCATCAGTGTAGTAAGCCATATTGGAGATGAACGGAACGCTGACATTTATTTCTCTGGTCTTGTGCGCGGTCTTCTTCGGACCATCCCAGAAGTCAACTGATCCGTTTTCTATGTGGATGTTGTTCAATGAAAATTGCAGTGGTTGTGATTTTTTTTCAGTAGCTTCATCTTCCCGGGGAATCATATCCGAAAAGTTGTAAGAACCGTCGTCACGGCGCGTCAACCTGATAACGGGATTTGTGAGCCTGATTTCCTTAAGGATGAGGGCCCTGCGAAAAAGGGAAAGACTATCGATGTTCAAAAAAAGTCTGTCAAAGCCGATAAAAGTGTCGGCCGCTCCGGGATCTTTGACCTGGAGGGAATCGACCGTCACGGTAAGTCTCAGGGGGTTTATGGTTATCTGCTTTAGCGTTACTTCGCGGTGCAGGTTTTCTGAAAGAGTTTTGACAAGAAAAGATTTCAGAAGGGGAGGAAGGGCGAAATACGCCGCGATGACAATCACCGCGAGTACGGCAACGATAGACAAAATGACTTTGCTTGCGCGACCCATGTTAGCCTCCTATACTGTATCCTTAAAGCTATTATAGAGCTTCTATCGTGTTTCAGACAAGACTTAATCTTTCGCCAAACCCCTGCCCCGCCAGATCATATAGATGGCAGGATAGATGATCAATTCGAGGATGGTGGAGGTGATCACACCGCCGACCATGGGCGCAGCAATCCGTTTCATCACATCGGCGCCAGTGCCATGGCTGAACATGATGGGGATAAGCCCTGCAAGAATAACGCTTGCCGTCATGACCTTGGGACGGATTCTCTTCACGGCACCGTACATGATGGCATCTTTCAGATCGACCGTATTTTTCAGCTTCCCTTCTTTCATCCATTTATCATAGGCCAGGTCAAGATAGAGAAGCATCACCACGCCTGTTTCCGCGTCGAGCCCCGCAAGGGCGATGATGCCGACCCATACGGCGATACTCATGTTGTAATTTAGAATATAGAGAAGCCAGAAGGACCCCACGAGTGAAAAGGGAACGGCAAGAAGGACGATCGCCGTTTTCATGACTGATTTCGTATTGAAGTATATCAGTACAAAAATGATGAAGAGCGTGAGGGGAATGACGAGTTTCAGCCTCTCATGGGTCTTAATCAGATATTCATATTCGCCGCTCCAGGCAAGACGATAACCGTCGGGAATCGTGAGTGATGCCACCTTCTTCCTCGCCTCATCAACATAACCGCCTATGTTCCCGCCTGAGTAATCGATATAGACATAGGAGGTCAGGAGCCCTTCCTCACTTTTTATGGCTGTCGCACCTTTGACAATCTTTATATCAGCAAGTTCCCCGAGGGGCACACGGAAGGAACCTGGCGTACTTGACGGGGCCGTCATGCCTGGGGCTGCTGCCGCAACAGGACGGTTCGCCATCATCACAGGGACCAGCACGCGCCGTAGCTTTTCCACATCATTTCGCAGGTCCCGGGCATAGCGGACATTCACGGGGTAGCGCGCTCTTCCCTCTATGGTAGTAGTCAGGTTCATCCCCCCGATGGCCGCCTGGATCACCTCCCCTACGTCATCCACGGTCAGGCCATATCGCGCCACCTCATCCTTCCGCACGACGATGTCCAGAAAATAGCCGGTCGTAACCCTCTCCGCATAGACGCTCCGTGTCCCCGGGATTTCCCTGATGTGATGCTCTAAGGCAAGCCCTATTTTTTCTATCTCTTCCAGGTTGGGCCCGAGAATCTTGATCCCTACGGGAGTCCTGATCCCTGTGGCAAGCATGTCAATGCGGGCCTTAATCGGCATAGTGAAAGAATTCGAAACACCCGGTATGGACAATGCGTCGTTCATCTCGTTCTTTAGCTTCTCCACGGTCATACCTTTGCGCCACTCCGATTCGGGCTTCAGGTTGATCACCGTCTCGAACATCTCCAGGGGCGCCGGGTCCGTCGCGGTCTCGGCGCGGCCGGCCTTCCCGAAGACTTGGGCGACTTCCGGTATCTTCATGAGGATTCTATCCTGCATCTGCAGCAATCTGGAGACCTCTGAGATAGATGCCCCGGGCATGGTTACCGGCATGTAAAAAAGGGACCCTTCGTAAAGAGGAGGCATGAACTCTGAACCCAGTTTCATAAAAGGATAAATAGTAACAATCAGAATTGCGGCGGCAATTATAATAACTATCTTTTTAAACCTGAGGGCGAGTCCGGCAACAGGCTCATAAAGCTTGTGAAGGACGATACTGATGGGATTTCTGTCCTCGTGTCTTATCTTCCCCCGAACGAAGATCGTCATCAATACAGGCGTCAGCGTGATCGCGAGAAATGATGAGAAGAGCATGGCAAATGTTTTCGTATAAGCCAGTGGTTTAAATAGTCTCCCAGCCTGTGCCTGCAAGGTGAAGACGGGCAGGAAGCCCACCGTAATCACGAGGAGTGAAAAGAAGAGGGAGGGACCGACTTCTTTGGCCGCCTCGATAATCACGTCCGTCCTCTTTCCGGGCCTGCCCTGGGCTTCCCATTCTTCCAGCTTCTTGTGGGAGTTTTCCACCATGATGATCGAGGCGTCAACCATGGCGCCGATGGCGATGGCGATACCGCTGAGACTCATGATATTTGATGTGACCCCCAGATAGTACATGCAGATAAACGACATTATAATCGCCACAGGCAAGGTGAGGATCACCACGAGGGCGCTTGGCAAATGGAAAAGGAAGATGAGACAGACGACACTGACGGCGACGGCCAGTTTTATGATTTCATCTTTCAGGGTATCTATGGAGCGCTTGATCAGGTCTGACCTGTCATAGGTNNTTAAGGACATTTTCACCGAAGCGGACAACGACAATACCGCCTGCGACCTCTCCCCTGCCGTCCAGTTCCGCAAGACCCCTCCTGATTTCCGGTCCGAACTGGACGCTGGCCACATTCTTCAAAAAGATCGGCGTTCCCGCATTATCCGCGCCCAGGGAAACATCTTCCAGGTCCTTAAGGTTCTTGATGTATCCACGGCCTCTTACCATGTATTCGACACCGGACATCTCCAGAACCCTGCCTTCCACGTCCCGGTTGCTCTTCCGGATTACCTCCATCACTTTGGTGATCGGGATATTGTAGGCAAGGAGGCGGTTCGGATCGATGGTCACCTGGTACTGCTTCACAAATCCGCCTACGCTCGCTACCTGTGAAACGCCGGGAACGCTTTCCAGCGCCAGTTTGAGCGAATAATCCTGGATCGAGCGGAGTTCGGAAAGATCATGCCCGCCTGTCTCATCAACGACGGCATAGGAAAAGCCCCATCCCAGACTCGTCGCATCAGGACCAAGGACAGGATTCACATCAGCGGGAATCTTGTTTTTAACGGCCTGGAGATACTCCAGCACCCTGCTTCTCGCCCAGTAGATATCTGTCCCCTCTTTGAAAATGACATAGATGAACGAACTGCCAAGATAGGAAAAACCCCTGACCGCCTGTACCTGAGGCGCAGCGAGAAGGGTGGATGAAATCGGATAGGTGATCTGGTCTTCCACAAGGTCGGGGCTCCGGCCTGTCCATTCCGTATAGATGATGACTTGGGTATCGCTCAGGTCCGGGATGGCATCGAGCGGCGCATTTTTCAGCGCCCAGTAACCCCATGCAACGGAAATGAACACTATGAGAAATATAATGAACTTATTGCGGGCGCTGTATTCGATGATTCTGGCAATCATATGATACTTTCAAGTCTGATCTATGGCCTGCGTAAGGGTTTAACGCCCTTGAGCTGGGCTTCGGAATCAATCAGAAAATTGGCCGATGACACAACTTTCTCGCCGCCTTTCAAGCCCCGCAGGACTTCCACTGCGCCGTCCGCACGGAGGCCGACTTGAACCGCACGGGGTTCGAAAACACCATTCCCGCGGTCCACATAGACGACCTGTTCGACGCCGGTATCGATCACGGCCGATTCCGGGACGACAAGCTTTTTACCCAGACCGATCTTGATTTCCACATTCGTAAACATCTGTGGCTTAAAGTCGCCGCGCGGATTTTGCAGAGTCAGTCGGACCTTCGCCGTCCTCGTATCCGCTGAGATGGTGGGATAGATATAATCAATCCGTGACGCCATTTCCCTGCCCGGAAAATAGCTGAGAGTGATGCGGGCCGCTTGACCTACCCGCACAAAGGGCAACTCGTATTCGTAAATATCGGCGACTATCCAGAGTGTGGAGAGGTCGGCTATATCGAAGAGTTTTTCTCCCGGCATTACCTTCATCCCTTGAACGGCCGCTTTCTGTGTAACGAACCCGCTGACCGGACTGTAAAGGATCAACGTGCGGACGGGCTTCCCCGTTTCCTCAATTCTATTGATCTGTTCCTCGGAGATGTCCCAGAGCCGCAGCCTCTCTCTGGCCGCCGCCAGCGTGGCCTTGGCATCCTTTACAATCATATCCCGTAATTCGGAAACGGGTTCAGAGGTCGCTGCCGTCTTTGTCTGGTCGCGCCCCGATTGGGCGGCGCCGGGTCGATCCGCCGGGACGGTTTGCTTCGCTGTCCACTTCAATATGCTGAGGTACTCCTGCTGGGTCGCCAGAAGCTCTGGGGAGTAAATCTCCGCCAATGGCTCCCCTTTCCTGACGTAACGGCCTGTGTAGTTCACGTAGAGCTTCTCTATCCAGCCCTCGATCTTGGTATTGATGGTGGCCAGCTTCTGTTCGTCAGCCTCTATCCTTCCCACCGTTCGTATGACTTTCTGCATGGGCTTTAGGGCAACCTTGACCGTCTTTACGCCGATGAGTTGCTGCTGTTCGGGAGAAAGCTCAATCTGAGGAACTTCCTCTGCCGCCGTTTCTTCCTTCTGGAGATCAGGTTTGATCGTCTTAGTTTTCTCCGTTGCTGCGGACTTCTGAGCAGTATGTCCCGCATGGCCCTGGGCCAGCAGCGGCGGCGCGATTATGTTTCCCAGGAGGAATGCACCTGCTGCCGCACCTATGACCAATAACATTATGAGGGGATCTCGCTTTCTCATTTGCTCGCACCTCCCGGCGATGAAGCCGGACCTTCCGTAATGGCATGAAGTCGCGCAATAGCTTTTTCTCTTTCCACAAGCTGGCTCCAGTAAAGGATTTCGTAATCAAGCAGGGTTTTTAGTCTCGTAATCACCACTATTGCTTCTGTCCTCCCGGTGGCATATCCGGACAGGGCCAACTCGACGTCCTGAGAGTTCTTGGGGATTAAACCGTTCTTGTAAAGGTCCATGAGCTTTTCGGACGATCTGATCATAGAGAAATTATCCTGTATGGCTGCTGATATCATCAGTTTAACGGCCTCCAGTTCCTGTTTCGCCTGTGCAAGAGACGCCTTTGCCTCAAGGACTGCCGGTTCCTGTTTTGTCTTGTAGTACAGGGGGATGTTCACTGTCGCCAGCGCACTCCACATGTCCTTGAAGTCACCGGATCGGTTGAAGTAGCCGGCGGTGATACTGAAATCCGGGTAGTACTCCTTCTGGGCCATCAGGATCCTGGTGTCTGCCGCTTCGACCATTTTTGTCCTGGATCTGATCTCCGGCGAGCGCTGATCGGCCATTTGCAAGGCCTCATCAAGGGTAATTGTAAATGGCACGTAGACTGGTTCGATGGGTCTCCCCAGGGGCGGCCCCTTCTCACGGCCTATTGTCGCGCGGAGCATGGCCTCCTGAGACCGTATCTTCTGGTTCAACATCTCCTCTTTTTCGAGGAGCATGTATTTCTCTGTCTGCGCCATGAGGACCTCCTGCTGCATCGCCTTACCGGCCGCGTAGCGGGCAAGGGTGAGGTCCTCAGTCCGTACAAAGAGGTCTCGCTTGTCTTTCAAAAGGTCGATGTTTTTGTAGGCCAGAAAGAGATCGTAGTATAGTTCTTTGACCCGCGCTGCCGTCTTGAGCTTCAAGAGTTCATGCATGGCCTCCAGGCTTTGGCTGTCACGCTCTGCCATATCCCCCTTCAGTGCACGCTTGCCGGGAAAGAGAAACTGCTGAGATGCTGAAAACATCCACTGGGAACCCTGTTCCTCACCGTAGGTGTACCGGTTAAATCCCTCGTTCTGATAGCCGAATGACACTAGCGGATCAGGGAGGCTCTTCGACTGGGGGATGCGGTATTTGGCAGCTTCGATCTTCGACTGTGAAGCCCTGATGTCCGGATTACTCTTCAACGCTTCATCAATAAGGTCGGAGAGCTTGAGGTCTTGGGCCGTTGCCGAAGTCCCCAGAAGAAACATCACCAGAGCAAAGATTACCGTTTTCCATGTATTAGCTGACATCCACATTAAATTTTACCGACTGCGTCTTTCCGGCGCGCGTGATTTTGACGTTAATGTTCCAGGCTCCTGACATGGAAAAATCAACGGTTGCCATGTATTTTTTGTTCTTCGTCTCCGTTTTAGTTTTGTAATTCATGGCTGGCATCCCGGGCATGGCGGGCATGGAGTATTCGACGATTACCACCGCATCAACAACGTCAGCGCCGGCGGCATCCTGTATACTTATTTCTATATTATTCTTGCCGGTAATCGGGGGATTCTTGTCCATTCTTACATGAACCATGTAACTACCCACCTTCTTAGTAACCGTATAATCCTTCGCATAGGCCAGCCCGAATGCTAAGAACAGAATAGCCAAAATTACTGTGAACCTCTTCATAAATCCCTCCCTCTTCGTTAAACTTGTTTTTTGCACTCTTGTCTTTCCAAATACATATTTACGTCACCAACAATTCTACGATAACATTATTTCCCACCTTCCCGAAAATGACCTTTGTATTTGCGACACTGATCAATGATTTCAGCCTCTCGGCAAGAATAGACAATCCCCCACCTATAATTTAGGATCAGGTATTAAGATATTTTATAATGGAGCGAATTGCGATCAGGAATGTCCTGATTTATGGCTTCGAAAATCCTTATTGACAGAAAACGGCCAGTTTTAATGACCCATCATCACCTTTTCGATGATTATACTCATCCGCCTACTTGGTAAACGCGATCCGATCTCCCACCTGGATCTCACCGCCAACCAGGACCTTCGCAAAGATCCCCTCCCGGGGCATGACACAGTCGCCGACCGTGTAAAAGATGTTGCACCGCTCATGGCAGACCTTCCCGATTTGTGTAACTTCCAGAAGGACTCTACTCCCTACTTTCAAACGTGTGCCAATGGGAAGCGCCGGCAGATCAATGCCCTCTATAGTTAGATTTTCCGCAAAATCACCATACTGGACGTCGAGACCCTTCTCTCTGATCTTTTCTATGCTTTCCTTTGCGAGTAGACTGACCTGCCGGATCCAAGAACCTACATGGGCATCATCTTTCAAACCGTGGTTCGCTACCAACAGTCCGCAACCGATATTATGTTTTTTTTCGCCCTTAGCTTGGGAAATATTGACAGCCAAAACCTTACCCTGCATTTCTTTCATCTTCCTATCTCTCCAGTGCCCCCGATATTCTCTTTTCCGATCCTACCAGAAAATGCTCCAATTGCCCAATGTCAAATCGCTCAGTGACGAAAAATTCTCGTCTGCTCCTTTGATTACCGGCGTCTCTACGAATGATCCTTGCAGATTTTCTTGACCACACGATGCCGCACTTGATGCAACATACAGAGACAATACCTGCACATTGCCAGCGGATGTCCACTGAGCCCATACCCATTCATGCTTCTTTAGCAATTCCTTTCGCTAAAACAAAGACAGCATTCAATGCCAATAGATTAGGCCAGAAATGAACAATTTTTCTTTCCCCCAGATAATGGGCTTCTATTATCCGGATATTTTTTTCCGCACAAAAATCCCTGAAATCATCAATGCTCAAAAAGCGGACATTGGGCGTATCAAACCAGAGATACGGAAGCGACTTCGTGATTGGCGCCTTCCCCCGGAAAAAAAGCATGAACCGGGATCTGATGAAAGCAAAGTTCGGAAACCCGACAATGACCCTGCTGCCGATGCGCAGGGCTTCATGGATGACAAAGTCAACGTTCTTAACCTCCTGCATGCTCTGATTCAAAATCACATAATCAAAACAATTATCCGGATATTCACGCAAGCTGTGTTCAATATCATCGTGAAAAACACTTAATCCCTTTTTGACACACTCCTGAATCGCCCTCTCGTCGAGCTCGATGCCCTGGGCCCGAACCTGTTTATCCCTGACAAGGGGATAAAGAAGGTCACCTTCACCGCATCCCAGGTCAAGAACCCGGGTGTTAGGCCCAATGATAGAATAAATTATACTGTGATCCAGGCGGATGTCTTCAGATGCCATGATCACTCACCACCAAATAACCATTGAAGGTCTTGTCCAGAAAATGTTTAATCAGGGTTGTCTGCTCCTCCACTTCAATCAGAAAGGCATCATGGCCATAAGTGGTGCTCAGTTCGCAGTATGTTGCGTCAACACGCTTCCTTTTCAACAGCCGGACTATCTCCTGCGACTGATAAGACGGATAGAGCCAGTCCGACTTAAAAGAAATTATCAGGAAGCGCGTGTCGATTGCTTTTCCGCCTGGTATCAATCTTCCTCCAGAGAGATCAAAGTAATCTATCGCCTTCGTGATATAGAGATAGGAATTGGCATCGAAGCGCTTCACGAAGTTCGCACCGCGGTAGTGCAGATAACCTTCCACCTCAAAATCAGCGTCAAACCCGAAGCTGAAACGCCCGGTCTTCAACCGCCGGGAAAACTTCTCCTCCATGGATTGATCGCTCATGAAGGTGATATGACCGATCATGCGCGCCACTGCCAGCCCTTTCTCCGGCTGGCCATACTCATAGTAGTTCCCCTCACGCCAGGCCGGATCAGCCATGATGGACTGTCTTACCACTTCGTTGAAGGCAATCTGCTGGGGAGAGTGTTTAAGCGCCGTAGCAATGGGAATGGCAGACCTCACCCTTTCCGGGTAAGAGGCAACCCACTGGAGGACCTGCATGCCGCCCATGGAGCCACCCGTCACACACAGAAGTTTGTCAATTCCGAGAAAATCGATCAGATGCCGCTGGGCATGAACCATATCGGCGATGGTAATAAATGGGAAATCCAGGGCATAGGGTTTTCCTGTCACCGGATTTATTGAAGAAGGGCCTGTGGAACCCTTGCAGCCTCCAATGACATTCGAGCAGATCACAAAATACCGGTTAGTATCAAAGGCCTTGCCCGGCCCGATCATATCATCCCACCAGCCAACATTGTCTTGATCCCTGTGAACACCTGCTGCATGGGCATCCCCGGAAAGGGCGTGCAGCGCCAATATCGCATTCGTCTTCTCTTTGTTCAACTTTCCGTATGTCTCATAAGCGAGGGTGATCGGTCCCAGTTTTTCCCCGCTTTCAAGGTTATGTTCCTTGCCCGGTCCGGCATAGGTATAATACTGCGTTTCCACGACGCCTATGGAATTATCTTTATCTGTCTTATTTCCTGTTTCCGTCATTTAGAAAACCACCTGCTACTTCTGGAATAGCCACGTCGAGAGATATCGTTCGCCGCTATCGGGAAGAATGACCACGATCATTTTACCCGCAGCCTTTTTACGTTTTGCCACTTCAAAGGCGGCCCAAAGAGCGGCGCCGCTGGATATTCCCACAAGTATACCCTCTTCCTTCGCCAGGCGTCTGGCTATTTCTCCCGCATTCTCGTGGGACACCTGAATGATTTCGTCCATCACGTTCCTGTTCAACACTTCCGGGACGAACCCGGCGCCAATCCCCTGAATCTTGTGGGGACCGGGTTTCCCGCCTGACAGCACCGGTGAATCCGCGGGTTCAACGGCAATCATCTTTACCGANNGTATCCTGCCAGATCTCCTCGGCTGTCGTCCGTCGGTGAATATCGGGATTTGCGGGATTTTTGAACTGCTGGGGTACGAAGCTGTTCTTATAATCCTTTGCCAGTTCCTCCGCCCTATCCACGGCTCCCTTCATTCCTTTAGCCCCTTCCGTCAGCACCAGCTCCGCCCCCAGGATAGTCAGCAGCTGCCGCCTCTCCATACTCATCGTCTCGGGCATCGTAAGAATAAGCCGGTACCCTTTGGCTGCGCACACAAAGGCGAGGGCGATCCCCGTGTTTCCACTCGTCGGTTCGATGATGACCGTGTCTTTTTTGATAAGACCCGCTTTCTCTGCCGCTTCTATCATGGAGACACCGATTCTGTCTTTCACGCTGGACAGGGGGTTGAAGGATTCGAGCTTCACTACAATATCTGCCTTCGACCCCGCCTGCATCCTGTTGAGTCTCACCAGGGGAGTCTTTCCAATCGTTTTCGTAATATCTGAATATATGTTGCCCATAACTGCCTCCTCAAAATCAAATCTTCGCCAGGGACTGATCTATATCGGCGATAATGTCGTCAATATGCTCCAGGCCCACAGACAAGCGAATAAAATCTTGCGTCACGCCCGTTGCCAACTGTTCCTCCACCGAGAGCTGCTGGTGCGTCGTCGTCGCCGGATGGATGGCCAGGGTCTTTGCATCTCCCACGTTGGCCAGGTGTGATATGAGTTCCAACGAATCGATAAATTTCTTGCCTGCCTCTAAACCGCCTCTGATCCCGAATCCGAGAATCGCCCCCGCACCTTTGGGGAGGTACTTGGCCGCCCTTTCCCTCTCCGAACTGGACTTAAGCCCCGGATAATTGACCCAGGCGACCTTAGAATGTTTTTCGAGATACTCCGCCACGGCCCCGGCATTCTCGCAATGCCGGGGCATCCTCAAATGGATCGTCTCCAGTCCCTGAAGAAACAGGAAGGCGTTAAACGGCGAGAGTGCCGGGCCCAGATCGCGCAGGAGAGAGACCCGCGCCTTTATAATATAGGCAATATTTCCCATGGGCTTCAGGGCTTCCACAAAATTGATACCGTGATAGCTCGGATCAGGCCCGTCAATGAGAGGAAACTTTCCGCCCGTCCAGTCGAATTTCCCCGCGTCCACAATTACGCCGCCAAGCGATGTCCCGTGACCGCCGATGAATTTGGTTGCCGAATACACGACGATATCCACGCCGAAATCAATGGGACGAAGGAGATACGGCGACACGGTGTTATCCAAGACAAAGGGAATGCCGTTCTTATGGGCGACGCCGGCAATGCCTTCGAGATCCGCCACATCAAGTTTGGGATTGCCGATAGACTCCGCATAAATGGCCTTTGTCTTCGGTGTTATTGCTCTCTCGAAAGCAGCGAGGTCGTTCGATTTGACGAAATGGACATTTATCCCCAGGCGGGGAAAGGTGTAATGAAAGAGGTTGTACGTCCCCCCGTAAAGGTTGTCAGCCGAAACAACCTCATCGCCTGCCCGGGCGATATTGAGGAGCGCCAGGGTGATTGCCGACTGGCCGCTTGCGACCGCCAGCGCACCGACGCCGCCATCCAGAAGTGCCACCCGCTTCTCCAGAACATCGGTCGTTGGATTCATCAGCCGCACATAAATATTGCCGAATTCCTTCAGGCCAAAAAGATTGGCTGCGTGTTCCGTATTTTTGAATTGATATGAAGTTGTCTGGTAAATGGGAACAGCCCTTGCTCCCGTCGTCGGATCCGCTTCCTGGCCGCCGTGCAGGGCCAGGGTCTCAATTTTCAATTTCGCGTCGATTTTACTCATGTTATCTCACCTTTCATGTCATCGTGTTATGAAACAGCAATTAAATATCGCAGCGATTAAACTTTTGTCATTCCCGCTATCGCCCTCATCCAGCATAGACCTGTTCCTGAATAGACGGGGGGAGCCGGAATCTATGAGGGGCTGGATGCCGGATCGAGTCCGGTATGACGTATATTTGATTGCCGTGTTAATGCAATGAATCAGCCTGTCAGACGATTCTCTCCTCGCCGCTGAAGATACACATTATGTTTCCCCGTGCGAGACCGACAACGGTCAGATTAACGTTCTTTGCCAGTTTCACGGCCTGATTGGTCGGCGCCCCTGCGGCCACGATTATCGGTATCCGGCACCGCAGTATCTTGGATAAGATCTCCGAGGACACGCGGCCGCTGGTTAAGATCATTTTGTTTTCAAACTCAAGTCCCCGGCACAGGGCTTCCCCGATAACCTTATCGATCGCGTTGTGCCTGCCTATATCGTCACGGAAGATAAGAATATCCTTCCCGTCCGCAAGGGCGCTGCTGTGAACGCCTCGCGTTTCCTTATGCTCGGGAGATTTCGTTTGAAACATCCCCATGAATTCCTCGATTTTCCGATAATCTACTGTAAATCCATCGGGGATCCGCACCCGGTGTATCACATCCAAGGGATTGTGAAAAATGACTCCCTTACCGCAGCCGGAGGTATAGATCCTCTTGAAGAGCATATCTTCAGTTATGCCGTCCCCGGCAAGCTTCACGGCAACTTTCCACCGATCCCGGTCAATGATCAAACTCTTGACGTCACTGGCTTCTCCAATAAAGCCGGAGTTAAAAAGGAAACCGTGCACGAGGTTTTCCAGATCCCCGGGGCTCGAGAGCAATGTGACCAGCTCGTTCCCGTTCACCTCTATGGTAAGGGGAACCTCTTCCGAGACACGACGGGAAAGCCTCTCCCGTATACCTTTTCTTATAACGGTAATGTCAAATGGTTCCATACCTACATCCTGATCTTACAATCAATCTAGTGATCAAGCATTATTTGGAGACTGCTTTTCGCTTTTCTGATTATCTCCGGCGGCACAGTAACTTCATACTGCATCTCCTCCAGAGACCACAATACCTTCTCCAGTGTCGTCAGTTTCATATTCGGACAGACAGCCCGCTCCGATACAGGATAAAAAGATTTTTCGGGATTTTCCTTTTTCAGACGGTGGAGAATGCCAATTTCCGTCCCTATAATAAATTCCCTCGTCTTCGTTTCCTTGGCATACCTCATCATGCCCTCCGTCGAGAGAACCTTGTCAGCCAGCTTGGTGACACCTGGTGTGCATTCCGGATGCACCATAACCTCGGCATCAGGATAAAGCGCCCTTTTCCTGGCAATATCTTCGGGCAGTATTTTCACATGTGTCGGGCAGTAACCCTTCCAGGAAATAAAATCCCTTCCAACCTGGGTAGATATATAATGGGCTAAATACTGATCGGGAGCGAAGATTATCTCATCCTCACTCCGAAAAGCCTCCCGGACGATCCGCTCGGCATTCCCCGAGGTGCAGCACACATCACACTCGGCCTTGACCTCAGCCGTTGTGTTCACATAGCAGAGAACCTTCGCCCGGGGATGTTCTCTCTTTAGTTTCCGGAGCTCTTCGGCCGTAATCATATCCGCCATGGGACAGCCCGCCTTTACGTCCGGAATGAGGACAGTCTTTTCCGGTGAAAGAATCTTCGCCGTCTCCGCCATGAAATAGACGCCGCAGAACACGATAACGTCCGCAGCGGTCTTTGACGCCTGGATGCTCAGCTCCAGGGAATCGCCCACATAGTCCGCAATATCCTGAACCTCGGGGATCTGATAGTTGTGCACAAGGATGACGGCATTTCTCTCTTTTCGTAATCGGTTGATCTTTTCAACAAGTTCCATGCAAAACCTCTTCAATGATTCCCCCTCCCAGAACACGGTCATCCGCATAAAAGACCACTGACTGACCGGGAGTGATTGCCTCCTGCTCTTCGGCAAATGTTACTCTGACCCTGTCACTCTCGAGAGTTACCCCGCAGGGCGCCTCCCTCTTCCGGTACCTGATCTTGGCGTAAACCTCGCGGGGCAAATTTTCAGAAAACAGATTCAAATCTCCGGCGACAAGCCCGTTTGCCTTGAGGTCCTTCTTTTCGCCTACGATTATGCGATTATCCTCATAATTTATGGATATAACGTAAAGGGGGGTTCTACTACTGATACCCAGACCTCCCCGCTGGCCGATGGTATAAAATATGATCCCCCTGTGCTTACCCAAGACATTTCCCTGCATATCCAAAACGGGACCAGGCTTCAAATCCTGCACCCGCTCCAACAGAAACGCCTGATAATTTTTTTGCGTCACAAAACAGATATCCTGGCTCTCCTGCTTCCGTGCAACGGGCAAAGCTGCTTCTGTTGCCATCTTCCTGACTTCCTCTTTGGTCAGGGATGCAAGAGGAAACAGTATGGACCCCAGGCCATCATAGGGAATAGGATAAAGAAAGTATGTCTGATCCTTTCTCCTGTCCCGGGGCTTTTTCAGATGTAAACCTCCATCGTTTCGTTCAATGGCAGCGTAATGTCCTGTAGCCAAGAAATCAAACCCCAGAATCTTTGCCTTTTCCAGGAGACTCCCGAACTTGAGGTAACGGTTACAGTCAACGCAGGGGTTCGGCGTCCTTCCTCTCAGATACTCACTGACAAATCTCGCGATTACCTTTTCCTCAAGCTCTTCGGCATAATCAAAGACATAGTGGGGAATTTTAAGCCGGTTACAGACCCTTTTCGCATCATCGACGGCAGTGGGGCCGCAGCACCTGACACGATCCCCTGCATCTCTGATGCCGAGACACATGGTAACCCCGGATACGTCGTATCCTTCATTTTTCATAATCATGGCCGCAACGGACGAATCGACCCCGCCGCTCATGGCCACCAAAACTTTTTTACTCATCTTACCCAACTGCTTCATCCAATCTGCAATTTCCTGACCGGTTTGCCGGACGCTGGCATTGAAGTTCTCGCGCGGTAATCATCAAGGGCTTTTTTGAGCGCCTCTTCCGCGAGTAAAGAGCAGTGCATCTTGATGGGCGGCAGTCCACCCAGAGCTGCCGCTACAGCCCGGTTGGAGATTTTCAAAGCCTCATCAATCGTCTTGTTCTTTACCAGTTCCGTAACCATGGAACTCGTGGCAATAGCGGCGCCACAGCCGAAGGTCTTGAACTTTGCATCCGTAATAACGCCATCTTTGACCTTTATGTAGAGTTCCATAATATCGCCGCACACGGGGTTCCCCACCCTTCCAACCCCATCGGGATTTTCAATTTCACCGACGTTTCTTGGATTTCTGAAATGCTCCATGACCTTTTCACTGTACTCCATTACTTAACCTCCTTCTTGTACAGAGGAGACATAGCGCGCAATTTGCGGACAATGCCGGAGAGGCGTGTGAGGCAGTAGTCGATGTCTTCCTCCGAGGTCAGTCTACCCAGGGAAAATCTCAATGACCCGTGGGCGAGCTCATGAGACAGCCCGATGGCTGCCAGGACATGCGAAGGCTCCAGAGACGATGAGGTACATGCAGAGCCCGTTGAACAGGCGATCCCTTCCATGTCAAGATTCAACAGCATGGATTCGCCCTCCACATATGAAATGGAAACATTGACGTTATTCGGGAGCCTCTCTGCAGGGTGCCCGTTCAAACGCGCATATTCAATTTTGTTAAGAATGCCCTTGATCAGTTTATCACGCAGCAGGGTCAATTGCTCGATCTCTTTTGCCATCTCTTCAGTTGCCAGTTCCACGGCCTTTCCAAAACCGACGATCCCCGGCACATTATGAGTCGATGCCCGGCGGCCCTGTTCCTGGTCACCGCCATGCATGAAAGGGAGCATGCGTACCCCTTTTTTTACGTATAGGAGCCCCACGCCCTTTGGTCCATACAGCTTATGCCCGGAGGCGCTGAGGAGNNTCGGTATGAAAATATATTCCTTTCTCTCTTGCAATTTTACCGATCTCAGCAATCGGCTCAATTGTCCCTATCTCGTTATTGGCCTGCATGATAGAAATCAGGATCGTCTTTCCCGTAATGGCCTTTTTCACATCCGCGGGATCGACTAGGCCAAATTCATCAACAGGGATGTAGGTCACTTCAAACCCCTGTGTCTCGAGAAAATGGCATGTTTCCAGAACAGCATGGTGCTCTATCTTCGAGGTTATGATGTGATTCCCCTTTTCGCGTCTCATGTAAGCCACGCCCTTAATCGCAGAATTGTTGCTTTCCGTGCCCCCGCTGGTAAAAATAATCTCTTCCTGCCTGGCGCCGATAAATTGCGCAACGATGTACCGCGCCTCCTCGATGGCATGCTTGGCCTCCTGACCGAAGGCATGGAGGCTTGAGGGATTCCCGTACACCTGCGAAAAGAAGGGCAACATGGCCTCTAATACCCTTGCATCTGTCGGGGTTGTCGCTGCGTTATCCAGATATATTTTTTTCACTGTAAATCCTCAGCAGATGATCCAAATCCGCCCTGCCGTTTCTCCTCCAGGGGCTTCTTGGATATTAGCATCTTTCAGATATTATGCATCATCGCCTTTTGAGCTTTTTCCTGATTCATTTTGACCAGCATATCCAGGGTTATCGAACTCAATGTCTCTGAAATTTTTCCTCCTATAATGGCCCAGACGTCATGGCTCGCACAGATGGGCACCCTCGGACACGTGGAAGGATCCTTCACACAGTCCACAAGAGAACAGTCCCCCTCCAAGACATCCATAATCTCTTTCATGGTGATCTGCGATGGGTCTTTAGCAAGACTATATCCTCCATATGCCCCCCTGCTGGAATTCACCAAACCGACTCCACGCAAGGGTATGATGATTTGACTGAGGTACTTCTCAGAGATATTCTCTCCCTTGGCTATGTCCTTCAGGAATACAAGGCCCTTGCCATAATTAAGGGCCAAGGCAACCATCAGTCGGACTCCATACCGGGCTCTCGTGGAAAGTTTCATAAGCTATCTTACGTATAATCACTACTAATACTATCGTTTCGGTAGTAATTAAACCAAAGGAAAGCCGTTGTCAAGAAAAAATTTACCTATTTGATTGATTTAGACGATTATGATAGTTATAACCTCTACATATCCACTGCAGGGTGGAATATTTCAAAAGGATATCTTTAATTTATCATGTCGCAGAGAATCTATTACTACAGCACAAATAGGAATCTTGGCGGTATCCCCGGCGTGGTTCCATGGAAGAAGACTGTTTCTTTCAGAGAGGCACTCCTCCATGGTCAGGCGCCCGACGAAGGACTCTTCATGCCGGATCCCATCCCGGTCATTCCCATACAGAGTATCATGGCCCTGCAGGGCAAACCCTACACGAGAGCGGCCATGCTTGTTGCGACAGCCTTTCTCGCAGATGAAATCTCTCGCGAGGTGCTGGAAAAGATTGTAGCAGAGTCGTACAACTACCCGGTCCCGCTCGAAAGAGTGGTAGACCGCAAATACATCATGAGGCTGGATCAGGGACCGACCGCCTCTTTCAAGGATTTCGCGGCCAGGATGATGGCCCGCTTGATGAGCTATTTCCGTGATCCGGGCAAGAGGCTGAATGTCTTGGTTGCCACATCGGGAGACACGGGAAGCGCTGTTGGTGAGGCCTTCAAGGGTGTCGAAGGTATTGACGTCTACATACTTTATCCGAAAAGCGAAGTCAGCGGCAGGCAGAAGAAACAACTCGATACGATCGGCGAAAATGTTCAGGCCATCTCCGTCCTGGGCAAGTTTGACGATTGCCAGAACCTTGTCAAACAGGCCTTCTCGGACCCGTCCCTCACTGACTTTAACCTGACCTCGGCAAATTCCATAAATTTCGGCAGGATCCTCCCCCAGATTATTTATTACATCTACGCCTATTCACAACTTGCCGGGGCTGGCGAAGAAATAGTCTTTTCTGTTCCTTCGGGAAATTTCGGCGACGCCCTGGGATGCGAATATGCAAGAAGAATGGGCCTCCCTGTGAAAAGGCTTGTCATGCCGACTAACGAGAATGACGAATTCCCTAAATTTCTGGAGACAGGCGTCTATGAAAAAATATCACCGTCTCGAGCGTGTCTCTCCAGCGCCATGAACGTTGGTCATCCGAGCAACCTCGCCCGATTCTTCGACCTGTATGGGGGAACAGTTGATCGCGGGGGCGCTGTCCATATATACCCGGACATAAACGAGATGAGGCGACGGATTTTCTCCGTGAGCATCACAGACGAGGAGACAAGAAAAACGATCAAACGGACATACGATCAGCATGGATTCCTGCTGGAGCCGCACGGAGCAGTAGGCTGGAGGGGCCTTGAGGTATACCTGGAACGATACGGTGACTTCCCCCTATGTGTATCCATCGAGACAGCACATCCGGCCAAATTTCCCGATGAAATCGAAGGTCTCCTGGGAATAAGCCCTGAACTGCCGGAGAGTATGAAGGGCATTGACCAGAAGAAAGGTAAGCCCTTTGCGCTTTCCGCAAGCTACGAAAACTTTAAAGATTACTTGAAGAGCAACCTCAAGGTGCGATCATGAGCAAAATAATAGAGTCCCCTGGTCACGCATTCATTGGACTTTTCCCTTTCGAGAGACTTCTTCCTTTCGTCTTCATTGTGCTATTGCTCCCGTCATGCGCAACGCAGATGTCTCTTGAAGAGGCGAAAAAAGTGACCGTTTCCATAAGCGGCACTTCTGCCTTCGCACCTCCCCCAAGGAGAATAGACGATATTACGTCAATTCTGGAGCAGCCGGGACAGTTCGATAGAAAGATAACAGAACGACTCATAGTCCAGGCCGATGCCGTCCCTCCCAAAGATGCAGACAGCAGCTTTTATCATAAAAGAGCTGAGGCCGCCCGGCAGCTTGGACGCCCCAGACAGGCCCTCGATGATCTGAATCGGGCATTGCTTCTCTCCGAAAAAGAGGGCGCCGGCAATCCTCGCATTCTTCTTCACTTGGCCTTGGTAGAGAGGGACATAGGAAACTTCGGACGCGCCCTCGAGCTTATGGAAGAAAGTCTGAGGCTCGCCAGATTGTCCTCAACATACAGAGCACTTGTCGAAACATATATCCAGGTGGGAGACATCGAAAAGGCCAGAAAGACAGCAGACAGTGCAAAGGCATTCTGCTCCGCGCCGTCAAGACGGCGCTCTGCGGACTTTTATCTGTGGTGCGACATCAATGCATTGTCAACGGAGGCTGCCCTCCTGGAAACGCAGGCAAAATATGCAGAAGCGGAAAAATATATCCGTGAGCAGCACCAGAAGATTAGTCAGAATATTAAGGAAGACTTTCCGGCATGGCTCATTAACGTCAGGTTNNCCCGAAGCAGAAAAGCTGGCATTACTGACAGTGCAATCTTTTGAAGCTTCCGGCATATCCGGCGACTCCAGAAGTATGAGCAACACCCGCATGCTGCTGGGAAGCGTACTTTCCTCTCAAGGTAAATTCACCGAAGCAATGCAGCAGTTCGATATCGCTCTCAAGGGAGCGAAAGATGATCAGTATGCCTACAGGAAGAATTTCCTGGGCAACCACAATTTCATGCTTTCTCTCCTGATGACAGGCAGAAACAAAGAGGCATTAACGATATCAACGAATTCATACACAAAAGCCGTAGAAAGGTTTGGTGAAGAGCACTATATCACAACCGAGAGGCTGGCTTTCCGGGGAATGGCGAACTACCGGTTGAAAAACCTCAAGAATGCAGTGAAGGACCTTTCCAAGGCGACGGACATATTGTTGCGCTTCCAGATGGATAAGGCAGACTACTCAAGGATACAGAGACTGAAGATTATCATGGACGACTATATCAGTCTTCTGGGCGAGATCTACGGAACTCCGGTAGAAAGGGAACTGGGGATAGACGCGGCTGGGATTGCCTTCAAGATAGCCGACGCAGCCCGGGGCCATACCGTACAGGGGGCTCTCGCGGCAAGCAGCGCTCGGACGGCAGAAACCAATCCTGAACTGAACGACCTGATCCGCCGCGAGCAGGACGCCCTGAAGCAGACGGAGGTCATAGAAGCAAATGTCCTCGACCTCATAGCGGCGCCGTCTGCCGAACAAAAGCCGGAAATCATCAAGGATCTGCAGGTCAGGATAGTCAGCCTCAACAGAGCGCGCGCCGCCCTCCAGGAGGAAATCAAGAAACGATTCCCGAAATACGCGGACTTTGTAAATCCAAAGGCAGTATCATGGTCCCAAGCACAAAAGACTTTGCACCCGGGCGAGGCCTTGATTTCCATCTATTCCACAAACAACGGCACATATACATGGGCCATCCCGTACAGAGGGGGCTTATCATTCCTTGTTTCACCTTTAGGCACAAGAGAAATGGGAAAGATTGTCGCCGGCCTGAGGAAGTCACTTGATCCAAATCCCGCTACCATAAGCGATATCCCGGAATTCGACACGGCCTCCGCCTATGACCTTTATCACAAGCTCCTGAAACCTATTGAAGGCGGCTGGCAGAATGCGACGGATCTGCTCATCGTTACCCACAGCCCGTTAGATCAGATTCCCATAGCGATTCTCCCTACGGCAAATGTCAACCCGGGGAAGGACGCAGGCCTTCTGTTTAGCAGATACCGCCATGTACCATGGCTCATCAGGAAGGCTTCCATAACCATGCTGCCGTCCGTCTCCTCTCTCATTACCATCAGGGCCCTTCCCGCAGGCGACCCCCATCGCAGGGCTTTTGTTGGATTCGGCGACCCCGTCTTTAGTCCGGAAGAATCAGTTTCTACAACGAACAGAAAAAACCTTCAGGGGCCTGTTTCTTTAGCGAGCCGGGGATCACCCATACAGGTTCGCGGGATCCGGCTCACAGAAAAGGGCGGACTGGACAACGCTGCTATCACCACCACACATCTGGATAAGCTGAACCGTCTTCCAGACACAGCTGAAGAGATCAGAAGTGTTGCACGGGCTGTGGATGCTGATCCGGAGAGGGACGTTTTTCTGGGGAAAGACGCATCTGAGGATCGCGTAAAGACCATGAACCTTTCGGACAGAAAAATAATCTCCTTTGCCACCCACGCCCTGGTGGCGGGAGACCTGGACGGACTGGATCAACCTGCGCTGGCACTTTCCTCTCCCTCAGTAACCGGAGATAAGGAAGACGGTCTCTTGACTATGGGTGAAATCATGAAGCTGAAATTAAACGCCGACTGGGTTGTCCTATCGGCGTGCAATACCGCAGCTGCGGAAGGTACCGGTGCAGAAGCCCTCTCCGGCCTTGGACGGGCATTTTTCTATGCGGGGACGAGGGCAATTCTGGCAAGCATATATCCCGTGGAGACGACATCTGCGAGAAAGCTGATTACCGCACTCTTTCAGTATCAGAAGGAAGACAAGGAACTTTCAAGGGCAAGGGCTTTGCAGAAATCCATGCTGGATTTGATGGATAAATCAAATCTGGTGGATGATGCCAGCGGAAAGATTGTGGCCAGTTATGCCCATCCCCTCTTCTGGGCGCCGTTTGTCATCGTTGGGGATGGCGGTGGAGGATGGTTACAATAATGCAATGGCGAAAGCGCCAATGACCATCCCGAACAGGATGCTTGCTATTTAATATCAAATTTCACATACGTTCTTCCCGTTATATTAACCTTGATTGTAGCATTGGATTGCCTGCTGTTCTCGAGTTTAATGTTCCCGAATGGCGACACAGTTCCTCTGGCTAAAAAATTAACGGTGTGTCCCCCTCCGAAATTGGCAGCGATTATTCTAATATCCGACCCGAATGCTAAGGGACTCTTGGTGACAGGAGTGGATGTGCCCGGCTGGATGGTATAGCTGCTTCCGTCAATATCAAAAGCGATCCGATAGGTCTTACACTCAGAGACTGCCCTCGCCCTGTAAACAAAAAAATCAGACACAATCTCTCTCGCTGCTGACTTTAGATTCCTGTTTAACGTATACGCATGAAGGGCCAATCCGCCGATCGCGGTGATTATTGCCAGTAAGGCAATGACGATCATCAATTCAACAAGTGTAAATCCCTTTCTCGATTTCATCATTTGTGACCTCATGACAAGTCAGAAATAAAGCGGGAAACGGATCGCTGATTGCTAATCTGAATTTCTACAAATTGTTTAGACTTATTGGTCGGCCCGGCAATAGATGCAGGTGTGATTTAATACGTGTGCATAAAAAAAGCAATACGGGAAAAATACGTAAGAAATACTAGGGGAAAAACCCGTACCAAGGTAGATTTACAGGCGGAGCCCCGGAAAAATGCTGTAAAAAATGGGTTGTGATTTCTCGAACATGGCGGCTGTCGGCAGGTCGCGTTGCCGTTCCTATTTCATTTTGTTCCGGCTTTTCAATGTCAGAATATGGTCCATGCATGCAGGAAGCTCATCTTGATGATGCGTTACATATAGGAGATTTGTATCCGTATCTCTGCCGATCATCTCAATCAGGCCCAGGAAGAGCTTCCGATTCTCCCGGTCGAGGCCCTGGCATGGTTCATCAAGTATAAGAAGCTCGGGCGACTTCACCATGGCCCGGGCGAGGAGCACCATCCGTCTTTCCCCGGAAGAAAGGCGAGTAAATATATTATTGGCGATATTCGATATGCCGAAGAACTCAATCCATTTTTCGACCTGCCGCTTGTGTTCCGAATCAAGATTTCTATAGAGTCCTATGGAGTCAAAGATCCCGGATGCCACCACATCGCATGCCGCCATATCTCTTCTGTAGAGCGTTTGCATCTCTGAAGAGACCATGCCGATGTGCTCCTTGATATCCCATATACTCTCTCCTGATCCCCTCCTCCTGCCGAACAAATATATTTCATTGGCATATGCCTGAGGATTATCGCCTGCGATCAAACTCAGGAGGGTGCTTTTTCCCGAGCCGCTGGGCCCAACAATCGCCCAGTTTTCGTTTCGCCTGACAGTCCAGTTCAAATTATTCAAGACCAGCGTATTCCCGTATTTCACCGACACGTCCCTCATATCCACTAATATCCCGTTTCTATATGATGCACTGTTTACAGCTCCGGGCTTTCTCTTATCCAACGTAAACCCATGGTCAAAATATTTCCTATCATACAGACGGTTCAGATTTTCAGTTGTCAGGATATCGTTTCGTTTGCCCTGCATCAGTACTTTGCCATTTTTGATGAAGAGGATGTTTGAAATAAAGGGAGGAATCTCTTCCGCGCGGTGAGTGACCAGGATTATTTGAAGTCCCTGCCTCACGAGTCCGGCGATGGATTCGGCAATTTTTTTTCGTGATCCCGCGTCGATTCCCGCAAAAGGTTCGTCGAGAATCAAAATCTTCGGAGATTTTATTAACGCCCTGGCAATGAGCACCTTCCTCATTTCACCGGAGGAGAGATGACGTATACCGCGATCCAGAAGGTAGCTGATACCCAGAGTGTCCGCGATTCTCCCAAGGTGAGGCGAACCATCGCTCCCATGATGAGCCCCGGCAAGAATTGTTGTTCTCGCTTTTTCAAAATCATCGAGCTTGCCGGCGAAATTGCGCGACATATCCTGAGATTTCTCCCTTGCAATCAAATGTTCCTGGAGTTCGGATGACACATAACCGATTATCTCGGAGGGATGCTCTCGAAAGTGATGAGTGATGCTGCCACGAACATAGGGAACATCACCTGTGAGTACCCTGACCAGCGAAGATTTGCCGGCTCCATTTGGTCCCAGTATCGCCCAGTGCTGACCGGTCGTAATTTTCCATGAAGTGTGGGGCAGGATAAATTTGTCGCGTAAGCGAATTGTGATATCTTCAAGTGTGATTAATGGTTCGTCCATATATCTGTTTATGCATGCCGGCTATTATTAATACGGAGGAGAAAGTATAAGATGGCAACATGGATATTTCCGTTCTGTATGCCTTATCGCCTTATTTAATCTAATGCCGCCTCTTGAAGAAAACAAGGTCTAAACGCCATGACCTTTTTCATTTATCTCAAATATCTTCATGACTGCCTCTGCCATGAGCCTGTAGCCTTCTTCTGTGGGGTGCACGCCATCATACTGCACCAGAGATTCGAAAGGGATTCCATCCGCGATCTTCTTTTTCCAGTACTCGTGCACAAGCGCGACAGGAATGCTATAGTCTTCCCCCAATACTGTGAGCTGCTGATAATATCTTTCTACGCTGCGGTTATCATCATTGTCCCCAATATAATCTGAGGTTATCAGGATGATGTCCGTATCGGCATTTTCGTTAATTCTCTCAATAATACTTTTTATATTTTTCTTAAATTGCTGTTCTGTAAATCCCGAAAAGGCATCGTTGATTGCGTATTGTATGAAGACGCAATCGGGATTGTAGTAAAGAACGTCCCCCATCAGCCTGTACAGGCCGGAATCGGCCGTATCGCCGGGGATGCCGCTGTTAACAAGCTTGAATCTGCTTTTGGGAAACCTCATGCGAAGCATCTGCTCCAAGAAATCGATATACCCCTTCGAGACCATCCATCCCTGCGTCAGGGAATCGCCAAGGGCCACGATGGTAATCGGCGTCCCGCTCATGAGTTTATTTATGGTTCGGGTCGGTTTAATCATTTGCATTCACAATCTCGTAGGAATCAAGCAACATCCACAGAATTCTCCAAACAAGGCCTGCGGGAAGTAAATAAGAATTCGGGAGGCATCGGTTTTGGCTACTAATGTCAACAGTTATGAACCGATGAAATACGGTTATCACGGGCTGAGACGGCAAGTAAGGCTCAAACTTTACCAAGACAACGAACCTGTAACCTTGAATAGGCACGACTATGCAAGACAAGGCAGGATCGTATCACGCCTTGATCATAAAAATATACGGATTTTATCTATTATTCTTTGCTGCCAGCCTGTCTCAACCGAACACAGCCTACTTGTCTTTCTGCTCGCCGAAACCCTTTTTTGAATCCTCAGCAGTCTTAGCAATCTTATGGCTCTTTACGATGCCATTGTCATCGAAGAGGATAATGAGGCTTTTGGTAACGCTGGTCGTCCCGCCGTATAAAGGTATGGTGGACGTACTTGTCTCTGACCACTCATAGAAATACATCTTCTCATTTTCCATGGTCTTAGTGGGCGGACCGAATTCCATCACCACGTCCGACTTTGTCGTCTTGCCGTCGACAACACTGCTTTTCACCTTCGCTTCATCGATCGTCGCCCCATGCTTCACGCTCTTCATGCCGCACGCGGAGAGAGCTACTAACAGACACAATACGCCAATCAGCGGGAAATATCTTTTCATCGTCAAGCTCCTTTCAGTTTCTGTTGATGAGTTCTTTCTACATCAGAGTGTCCGCGATTTCAAGCGCTAAAGCTGTCTGATGTTACAGCAGCATACCGAATATTTCAAAATGATGTCATCGCCGCCGCGGTGCTTGAATCATCATGTCTTCAACTTCGCGAGCGAAATCTCACCCTCCTTCTTAATGTAATCGGGAAGTGCGCTCGCGAGCACACGTCTCAGCAGATCCTCGCTCCAGGGCGCCGCCATACTCCCGAGGGCGCGGATGGCCAGCGCCTCCCTGAGGGTTTTCGGCGGATAGACCCTGTTTACGGAGTTCATCTCCGGGTAGAAGAACTGGACATATCCTTTCCGGACGTTCAATCCGTAGACGTTAATAGTAATGGCTGTATCGCTCCCGAAGTTTTCCATTCGGTGAATCCCTTTATTGAGCGGCAGCACATATGTCGTCTCACCCGGCTGAAGTACGATTGAAGAAACCTCCTCCAACTCTGCGTACCCTTCTTTTTTCCCGTCATCGAGGCGGATGTACTTGCGTTCTCCGATGGGTCGAAGGAAGCTTCCGATGATTCCCCATGATCCGTGATCGTGAACGGCGTCAGTGAGACCCGGGTCCCAAATATAGCACAGTACAAGGAAAGAGCGATCGGGGCTTCTGTGCAGGGTGATCTCGTTGGGCCAGATGCCGGGCTTCTGGTTTTCGGAAAACTCCTTATCGAAAAGAACCCTCTCAAGGATGTCGCCGATCCACTCCTTCCGGCTCACAAGTTCGCCCACAAGCGACCGGCCTGTTCTGATGAGTGTTGATATGTCCGGCTTGCCCTTAAGAAGGTCACTGAAGCTTTCACAGAATTGTTCCAGATTTGTGACAGTCACCTTCACGCTTCCTCTTTCTTCCCGTGTTCTCTTGTTCCAGATACCGGAACGGCCTTCTCCTTCGTGAGCCCGTATTTCCGCACGTGCGTCCAAGACTTGTATTCAGGATCATCGGGGTTTGCGGCAAGGGCTCTCGCCTCCTTGAGGTATTTCTTTTGGATACCTTTCCCTTTGTAGAGCATCCGATCCTTGCCTATGGGACACACCTTGGTGCATGTACCGCAGGGGTAACAACCTCTTTTGGTCAGGTCCTCGGCCATCTCCAGACAGGCCATTTTGTTGTAATCACCGGCTATGCTGTCATTGCGCAGCGTGAGCGCCTTCTTCGGACAGCAGCGGCAGCATAACCCACACTTGATGCAGAGTTCCTTTTCCACGAGGGGGTCTGCCGGGATTTCGGCTGCCGTAAAGACGGAGACAAACCGCACCCTGGGCCCGAATTCCGGTGTCAGAAGGCAGCGGCTCACGCCGATGGTACCCAGCCCCGCGTATTTTGCAGCCATCACGTGACTGAATGCAGCCATGGGCGCGTCTCTCAAGGCCTTGAGGCTCGCATACACATCACGGCCGAAAAAAAATGAGGCGTGTCCCATGCGGTTCAGATGCCGGGTCAGGTCATAGGCCAGTGTATCGAGCTTTTGGTTAGCCGTACGGTAAAGATCTCTGTGCAGGACGGAGGGGGTCGTCTCCACGATAGGAAGAGGCATTTCCAGGCCGATGACGATAACGGTCTGGGCCGATGGCCAAAGGGTCCGGGGACGGAAATCCGGTGGCACCTCCCCGGTGTCACCCCAACGTTCCACAGGAGCAAAACCAACAAGGTCCGCTCCCCTATCCTCGCAGAAATTTATGATATGCTCTTTGAGTCCCTGACCTTCGACGGAGCTTTTTTCGCGCTGTTCCATAGACCTAATTTATAACCCATTCTTAACTGAAAGTAAAATCTATTGGCCTGAGAGTTTGGTGATCGGTAATTGTGCCGGTGGTACGCCAGCGGATGTGATTCAATCGACGCGACTGATCAAATCATATACCGTCCATTACCTCGTCATGACCAGTTTTTGTTCTTCTTTGGGAACATACCACTTGATAAAATTATACCCGATTCCCAGAGGCGCAGGTTCGATGCCGTGGAAGCGGGCATGGATAATAGGCAGGGCATCGGGCACATACAGAAACGTATACGGCTGGTCTTCCGCCAATATCTCCTGTATCCTATCATAATATTTTTTTCTTTCTTTCTGGTCGAAGGTGTCCCTTCCCTTTTCTATGAGCCTGTCAACCTCTTCGTTCTTGTAGGATATAAAGTTCAGCTCCTGCGGTCCTGTCTTGCTCGAATGCCAGACATCGTATATGTCGGGATCGAGAGGTATGGTCCAGCCCAGGATTGTAGCGTCAAAGCGCCGCTTATTTATAAAGTCGTTGACAAAAGCAGCCCATTCCAGGACTCTGATCTTAACCTTGATTCCTATCTCAGAAAGACGCCTTTGAATGATCTCTGCACATTTTGCCCGGATCTCGTTTCCCTGATTCGTAATTATTTCGAAAACAAAAGGTTGCCCACCTTTATACAGTATGCCGTCACCGTCGGTGTCCTTCCATCCGGCAGCCGCGAGAAGCTCCTTCGCCTTCCGCGGGTCGTAGGGATACGTCTTTACATTGGGGTTATAAACCCAGGTACCCGGCTTGTAAGGACCAGTGGCTTCTTTAGCCAGGCCCAGCAAGACGCCCTCGATGATCTCGTCTTTATTGATAGCATATGCTATGGCCTGCCGCACGCGTTTGTCAGCGAACAGCGGATTTTTCAGATTGTATCCCAGGTAAGTGTAGGAAAAGGAGAGATACCTGTACTTATTGAAATTCTTCCGGAAGAGATTGTTCTCTGTCTGCCTCGTGTACTGCAGGGGCGTCAGGTTCATCCTGTCAATGCCGTTTGCACGCAGTTCGAGAAACATGGTGGCAGTATCCGGTATGATCCGCATAATGTAGCCGTCGATATACGGCCTGCCCTCAAAATAGTCCGGGTTGGAGATGAGGACAATCTTCTGGCCGGGCACCCACTCTTTGAAGATGTACGGTCCTGTGCCTATGGGATGTCGTGTCAGGGGAGATGTTGTGATGTCTTTCCCTTCGAGAAGATGCTGCGGCAGAACCGTTGTTCCCCAGCTCATGAGCGCGGGGGCGAAGGGCTTGTCATAAGTAACACGGAAGGTATGATCGTCCAGGACTTCCGCCTTCTTAACCTTGAGAAAGTCACCGGAATAGGCAGTGGGCGTCTTGGGGTCAATCGTAACCTGATAGGTATACAAGACGTCGCGGGCGGTAAGAGGATGGCCGTCATGCCACTTAACGCCCTTCCTCAGGTGGAACGTAATGACGAGCCCGTCCTTGGACACCTCCCATGATTCAGCGAGGTCGCCCACAATATTTACGTCTTTGTCGTACTTGACGAGACCGTTAAATACCAGTCCGGAAATCTCATGAGAAGTGCTGTCTGAAGAAAGGATGGGAATCAGATTGCTGGCGTCACCGATGGAGCCCTCAACCATGATATCCCCATAGGCAGGTCCGGAATCGGTCAGGTTCCTGGCGGTGACTCCCTCATCTTTCTGACTGCAGCCCCCTAAGGCTATATGAGCGGCCATGATAATCAGCAAACTAAAATGCGCTAAATTCCTCATGGCGAGAAGATTACAGGATACAAAAGACCTTTTCAACGAAATTCTGCGCTCTTTTGAACTTGACACACCCATGCCTCTCCCCTATAGTTCTATTCGTTTGCGCGCCAGTTTCCATGAAGAAAAAACCAAAATGCATTCTTTGTGCAGCTTCTTCAAAACAGCATAAGCCCATGACCGGCAAAGCTAAACAAACATATGAAAAATTGAAACGCAAGATGGAACGGCCTCATCTCGTCCTCGCCACAGCATGGGATATCCTCAGTGACGCAGTAAAGAATTTCTCGGCCAACGGCAATACCAATCAGGCCGCGGCCATTTCGCTTTATGCGATGCTCTCTTTTGTACCTCTTTTCATTTTAACCCTGCTGATAGCAAGCTACATTTTCAGCTCGCATCCGAACATTCAGAATGAGCTAATTGAAAAAATCAGGGGTTTTCATCCTTACATCTCGGAATCCCTGCTATCCCAACTGGGCCCTATGGAGCAAAAGAAACAACTCTTAGGCTGGGTCGGGATCATAAGTCTGATATGGTCTTCCGCCATGATCTTCAGCGCTATTGAAACAGCCATGAACATAATTTTCCGCTCGCGGGGCCGCCGAAATTACTTCGCATCAAACCTCCTTGCCGTTGCCATGATTACCATGGGGTGGGTTGTAGGCATAGCCAGCGTGGGGATTACATATATTTCCACAACAATTGTGAAACAACCTCCTCTTTTCAGCAATGAGTT
>PLLV01000009.1:553-4325 GCA_003142295.1 Syntrophaceae bacterium | reverse complement strand
GATCCGGCCGTAGTTTCATGGCTTTTGCCAGTGCCGGTTTATCTATCAATGCGCGTACCACCGTGGCCAAGCCTTCAGCAGCGCAATACAGATAAACGTTCTGAGCAATGAACGCGGTATCTGCTACAGGAATGAAGGCCTTCTCCTCGGGTGGAAGATCACCGATTTTTGACATGTCGGCGACATAGACAAGGTTTACAGCTGCCTGTTTGACATAGGGTTGTGTGCCCGTCAATCCGCGAATGTCACCAGCCTCTATCGGCTGCAGTATATTGGCCTTTGCATCATACAAATACAGACCATCCGGGGCGGCAACATAAATATCGATCACCTGACGATTGCGAGCAGAGGGTGCGGTCCGTTTGCCATCGGGTCGATTGATGCCGAAAGCTGCCCATAGCAGGCTTGACAAAACTGCTACCGGTAATGGGTCAGAACTGAATTCCCGGGTAGATCTTCGTTTTCTAAGAATCTTCAGCAAGTCGTTGCCGCTTGATGTCTGGGGCTTCTGAAGCTGAACGGGCTGAAGTTCTCCTGCATATGACATATTTCGGCTGTTTATCAAGATACCACCTGCGGTAAGCATGACCCCTGTTGTTACCGACGTCTTCAAGAAATTCCTTCGACTCACTTGCTTTTCCATAAAGGTTTCCTCCTGTTTTGTTGATAAGAACTCCCCTAAAGTATTGTGGTCATACAGAGATGGATGGCCCCCAAAGGGACATTGCTATCCCTGCGGAGGCCTTATATCGGCACCTTCCAGCAATTCTTTCTCATACGATACTCCATGATGTAAACAGTTGCTTTTCTATAAAGTTTCCCTCAATACCGTTACTTTTCTTCTTCCTCGCATTCCGAGCAATTCCAGCATTGATCTTGTTCGTTGCATATGTTACGGTTATTGACAGTCACTGGACGGTTCGTACCGTCCGGTTTTTTTAAAATATTCTTCTTCCTCTCAAGAAGCCCATTTTTCAATCGGGATTAACTGGTGAAAAAATGGTCAAAAATGCCCACCCGTCCATAAGAATCGACCTGAATGAGTTCAAGCTCCACATCTATCTCAAAAAAGGAACGGAACTGACTCTCCATTTCAACTCACCTTCCCGGATGTTTTACCTTTCTGTGATCGCCCTTGTTGTCAACGAGATGAAACAATTAAGAAAAATCACCTCTATCCCCCTGGAAAGACATTTAGACTTGCTCGTATTATTAAATGAATCGGTTGGAGGTTCAGCCGGTTCGTCAGATAGTAAGAATTTACTGATAAGGATCTACAGAAAATGGAAAAACGCCTTGCCTAACCTGGAGGAGGCCCCTCTTTACAAAGTACTCGGACGGAAAAAGGAATATGACGAGGGGATTGGCAAGACCTATATATTTACGGAAGCCGAGAAGGATAGTTGGGCAAATCTTTTCGAGTACAAAGGGAGTGAAGAGAATGTCAGGCTGAAGTTTTCCATAGATAAGATAGGAGCAAGTTTAGACGATGTTGTCATCTCTTACGAAGACGCTTTAAATGGTAACGCGTGGGAGAGGTTTCTCTCGAGTCTCAAAGGACAGGTTGAAAGCGTACCCGAAATGGCCGCCTCCAAAGAGAAGATGGCATTTCCACTCCCCGATAAGCCCTCCATTGCAGTCATGCCCTTTTTGAATATGACCGGGGATCAGAGTCAGGAGTTTCTCGGCGATGGGTTTGGCGAAACCCTTGTCACGGCCCTATCCAAGGTTACACAGCTGTTCGTCATCGCTCGAGAATCAACCCGCAGCTACAAGGGCAAGGCCGTAAAGGTCAATCAGGTGGCCGAGGATCTGGGTGTGCAATACGTGCTGGAGGGGAGTGTGCAGAAAGCCGGGGATCGAGTGCGTGTCACGGCCCAGCTCATCGATGCCCTCAAGGGACATCACCTCTGGGCGGATAACTACGATAGGAGCGTTAAAGACTTTTTCGGCTTGCAGGATGAGGTTATCATGAAGATCCTCACGGAACTTCGGGTTAAGATAACCGAGGGCGAAGCAGCACGCATACACGCCAAGGAAACGAACAACCTTATGGCCTACTTGAAAGTTTTGGAAGCGGGAGGATACAGAAATCAAGCCAATAAGGGGGCGCTTGCTGTCTCCGCAAGGCTTTGCAAGGAAGCCATGGGACTCGATCCTAATTACGCGATGCCTTATGTGGATCTAGCAAGGGTACATGTGGTAGAAGTGATGACGGGTGCTAGTGAATCTCCCAGCGAAACGCTTTTCAATGCCATGAAATTGGCACAAAGGGGCATCGAACTTGACAACTCTTCGGCTGAGGCCCACTCCGTTCTCGGCATTGTGTATTTGATGATGCGTGAGCACGATAAGGCGATTGAGGTTGGGCAGCAGGCTGTGAAGATTGACCCCAACTGCCCCCTAGCTCTAAACCATCTTGCCACGTCTCTGAACTGGTCTTTGAGGAGTGAAGAGGCCCTTCCCTTGGCCCGACAGGCCATTCGACTCAACCCTCTTTATAGCATGCATTATGCCGTTTTTGGCATCGCTTGTCGTGAAACCGGGAAGTATGATGAGGGGATCGCTGCCGTCGAGAAATCCCTCCGGATTGCCCCCAATAGCATAATCTCGCATGTTGTTCTGGTCTCTTCGTATATATACGCCGGACGCGAGGATGAAGCCCGGGCTGCTGTCGAGGAGATTCGGCGAATAGACCCCAACTTCTCTCCCGAAAGGTTTATCAAAGGGATCCCTATGAAGGAAGGGCCACGGAGGGATCGATGGATTGACTCTCTCCGTCAGGCGGGACTGACGTAAGAGACAAGAATAAAATTCTGCATTATTTTATCATGTGCATTTCTATCGGTAATCGTTACCTTTGAGATGTATCCCAGAGTGAACAGTCAAAGGGAAAAACCCATCCCGTAATTTACCCCACATTGCTGATTTTCGTTTGAAATGTTGTATTCTGATGAAAATTGCTAAAAACAAGAGTACAGGAAGTTATGTTCGGAAGAATATTGAATTTTACACCGTCAAAAGTAGTATTTTTAAGAGTATTACCATTGTCTTAAAAATAACCCTGATTTCTTCGACATATTCTGAGAAATATTGTATATTACCGCATAAACTTTCACTTTGCTTATCATCATCACAAATCATACTCTCTTCATATTGACGGAGAAATCCATGAAAAGAATCACCACCTCAGTTTTGTCGTTCCTGATTTTGAGTTTCGTTGCTGTCACAGCATTCGCTTTTCAAGCTGACATTACAAAGGTCTGCTTTTCTCCCAGGGGCGGATGCACAGAAAACATTGTTGATCAGATCACCAATGCAAAATCAGAGATCCTGGTCCAAGCACATTCATTTACCTCTGCCCCCATCGCAAAGGCCCTATTAAATGCATTTAAACGAGGAGTGAGGGTAGAGGTCATCCTAGATAAGCGTCAGCGTACCGAGAGATATTCATCGGCCGCCTTTATGCACAATGCAGGTATCTATACTTATATTGATACCGCTCATGCCATAGCTCATAACAAGATCATGATCATTGACAAAGAAACGGTAATAACCGGTTCTTTCAACTTCACGAAAGCTGCAGAGGAAAAGAATGCGGAGAATGTGCTGGTCATCAAATCTAAGGAACTGGCAAAAGTTTATACGGACAACTGGTATAAGCATAAGGCACATTCTGAGAAGTACGAAGGGAGATAGAGATGGCGCTGACAAAAATCGACCTTGTTGACATGATCTATAGTGAATTCGACATACCCAAGAAAGAATGCAT
>PLLV01000009.1:0-488 GCA_003142295.1 Syntrophaceae bacterium | reverse complement strand
CGGGAATCAATTCCAGATGACGGACAACAGCTAAATAGAGTAGGAGAAAGTCAACGGAGAACATCAATGGCGGAAAAAATACCGGATCGATTTGACGATGTAACTGTAATTTGCAAAGCGAACATATTCTTTGAAGGCAAGGTGGTAAGCCATACTGTTTTGTTTAAAGATGGCAGGAAAAAGACAATAGGCCTGATTCAACTAGGATCTTTCAAGTTCAACACTAACGCCCCTGAAAAAATGGAAATTACTGCTGGAAACTGTTTGGTACGACGGGCTGGCGAAAAGCAATGGAATAGCTATTCGGCAGGTTCGTGTTTCCAGGTGCCTGGTGAATCTTGGTTTGAAATAGTCGTGGATGGAAACATAGTAGAATACATCTGCTCATTCGAGTGATGGTTAGTAGAAAATAGAATAAACAATCAGGATGAATCATGGCCAAAGAACTTGACTCGAAAGAAAGCGTTGACCTGAAGGAAATACTCATA
>PLLV01000014.1 GCA_003142295.1 Syntrophaceae bacterium | reverse complement strand
AAAATCATCAAGAAAGATAAACCGCTCGGACTGGTAAATGAGCTCAAAAAAACCCTGCCAGGGAAGAAAGGTGGGCTGCATCATGGCCACTTTCATGACGGCGCTCGCCTCCATTCCATCCTGAGGATTGGCGCTCCGTGGTCTCTCCATTCTTTTTCATCAGGTGGCGTCGCGATGATGAAACCCATCGACTCGTATAATCTTCGGGCCGGAACGTTAAAATCAGAGACATGAACGAGGATCTTTTCGAGGAGGTGCTCCCTATATCCGCGAAGGATAATCAATTCCGCCGCTCTTTTCCCGATTCCTTTTCTCCGCATCGATGGTTCTCCGATGTAAATCCAAAGCTCTCCGCTGGGTTCTTGTACTTTGATGTTCTTCAGGCCGCAATTTCCAACATGATGCCCTTCAGCCGTTATGGCAAAAACGAGTTGTGTTGGATCGGCGCTTACCCGTTCGAAGTGCGCGCAGTGAACATCCCATGAAGGTTCGCTCCGCATAAGGAAATCCCTCTGCAATTCTGGGTCCCGAATCCAGTCATAGGTCTTTTTGAGATGATCTTCCTTGAAAGGAACAAGCTCGATGTTAAGCGGTCTGGTCATGCAGCGGGCGATCCCCAGGCGCTACGGTCTGTATGCAAAGATCCCAGAGTACTTTAAATATCATAGTCCGTGCAGGTTCGGCAGAAGTCCACTTCATACATCCTGCCCTCTTCGTTCAGGGCTAAAATCTGTCTTCGCTTTTCTCCGTTCCATATATCGTAAAGACTTTGATGGTGAATGTTCCCAAGCTCGATCTCTCCGTTGTAAGCGGCATCGCAAAGTGTCACGGTCCCGTTTGAACAGATGAAGCAATCACCTCTCGATACCCTCGAGCAGGACGTCAATGGTTTCCTCGTTCTCTGGGAAAAACCATACTGATTGTTTGGAAGATTGACATATTCGAGCATGTTGATACTGACGATTTCGCTCCGGTAAAAATGCTTCCTGAGAAATGGGTCCACCTCGTGTTTTGTCGTTTCCTGTTCGATCATCTGGCAGTGGAGATAGGGCTTGCGCGGCAGGTCTTTCAAACCCTTCATCTTGTAAAATTGTTCGAGATTGGTTTGGACAAATGAAAAATTGCCAGGCGGAGCAACTGTATTGTAGGTATCCTCCGTCACGGCGTGCGCAGAAAAATTAACGTAGTCGATATTTGAATCCAGAACCAGCCGAATATTTTCTTCCGTAAAATATCTGCCGTTGGTGCTCAGCCAGATAACGCCCAGGTTCTTTTTAGTGCTGATATGTCGCAAATTATCACGAAATTCTGGGTGCAGCAGGGATTCTCCCAGATGGTAAAGCCAGATGCCTTCCACGCCGTAATGATCTATCTCGTCAATCACGCGTCTGTATTCAGACCCCGGCATGTCCATTCTGGGGCGTTTCAGATTTTGCTGTGGGCACATTCTGCATAGAAAATTGCACCGGCTGGTCATCTCAAAAAGGATCCGCCGGGGAAAGGTCAGCCGGTTTAAGAAAGCTGATAGCGGAGGACGGCGACGGATTGGGACGACGGTTACGCCCTGTTCGGCGAGCTCGGACGCATAAGTCATATTCTCCGGTTCTTGAATCGGTTGCAGCGATTGTGTCATCCAGATGGGTTTCATATGGCGCAATTTACTGAAAGGGAGAATGCGGGTTTTACGAATGGGAAGGTATCTTGAAAGGTCGGTAAATTCCATTTTTCATCTCGCTCTTAAGAAACATTCTCTACAAACGGGGTGCGGCATAACACACCACTTGCCGCCCGAGATNNCCGAGATCCAGTTCAGCCAATGCCCTGTAAAACTCGATCAGCTTCTTCCCTTTGCCGTATTTTCTCATCAAGGATTCAAACCGTACACGTTTTTGATGACAGACTTTTCCCAGTTCGCCGTTTCCGACATACACATCCCCTATCAGCAGGAAAAGTTCCATCGGAAAAGAGGACTCACAATCAATAACGTCGAAACCGCAGGCATTGAGAAACTGTTTTAGAGACGTTACGGAAAAATAGTTCAAGTGATTGGGAGGGCATACCCACCACTCTCCCAGCTGATACTCCGCGTTGGCGATCGTCTGAAAATCGTTGAACTCATTCGGCACATCAATCACAAGCATTCCTGACGGCTTGAGAAGTTGCTCCTTGATGCTCTTAAGGGTCCGGCCTGGATCTCTCAAATGCTCAAGGACATTCAGGAGGGTGACCACATCAAATCTTGCCGACCCCGCGCAGGAGAAATCCTCGATCCCGGCCTGATAGACCTGTAGACCCTGACGCCTGGCGTAGTCCACACCTTCGGGCGAGGGCTCGAGGCCGCTGACACTCATTCCCTTCTCGCGGAAGTAAAGAAGTGCCTGGGCGAAACCAAAACCCACGTCAAAAAGAGACAACCCTTCAATCCGTCCGAAATAACTCTGACATCGCTCACAAATTGATTCCCAGCGGCTTTGGAAGAACTCCTCGTCTTCCTTCTGAATTTCAAGGGACGAATCGTTGAAGCTTTTGTACTCTGATGAATAAAATTCCTCTTGATAAAATCGCTCCACCTCTTCCTGCGTTGGAAGAGGGTCAACCCTTAGAAAATTGTAAACCGCATCGCGAAGAACTTTGTACTTTCCTGCCATATCGAAACTCCTCGCTTGTTCCCACTCTCTGCTGATTTACCGATCGGTTCCAGCACACATGGTATGAATAACCCTTTCGCATCCTATGCCGTCGATCATTCTCCTCGAAAGGTTATATATTTCCGCACGTTTCTTTTCAGAATGTGCAATTTGTTCAAGACATGGCAAAAAAGTTGCCTCGTCCATCTCGGATACGTATCCTTGATAGAATAACAGACCCTCATGATTGAGTCGGCGGATTATCACCTCCTGAACGGGATTGTAGACGAAACTGATGATTGCACATCCCATAAACAGCAATTCCCATAGCGTTCCACCGGAGGCGATAATTGCTATATCCGCCCAGGACATGATTGCCGACATGTCAACTTCACACGTAAGGATGCGGTGAGGGACAGGCAAATGCTTCAAATTTCTTCTCAGATTCTCCTGATGCGGGTTTTCTGGTCCGACGACGATTGCGACTTCCAAACCAGGCACTTTTGCTTTTCGCAAGAGAAGAGTCAATTTTGAACTCATATCTTCCGGATCAGCTCCTCCCATCGTGATAAGCACCCTATTGCCTATTGGACATATCTTCCGCTGCCATTCTATCCGGGTCCTGAATTCTCGCCGAAGGAGAACAAACGATAATCCGAGGAGAAGCTTTGTATGAACATCACAACTGTTGTAAAGAGACGGGTTTGCCGGCATATTTTGATTCACAATGATGTCAGCACAGCTCTGCTGCGTTGATCCATAATCATCAATCCACAAGACGCGCGCACCCAGACCCTTGATTTTTTTGCGGTAAGACGAATCGAAGTGGAGCCCATCTATAACGATCCAAGGCGTTGCTGCCGGATAGTCAGCCTTGACCTGTTTTAGGATTCTTGCCGTATCTTCGATATCTCTTCTGTTCGGATAAGGATAATTGACAGTTATGAAATGGATTCCTTCAGACTCAATCAATTTTCTGAGGAAGGGACTTACGCAATCACTAATAAAAAAGACCATACCCCCCAGATCCTTCCAGCATTGAGCCAATGCCAGGCAGCGCATCACATGGCCGGTTCCTATACGGGAATCGGCGTCTGCCCGGATCAGAAGCGTGTGATGATCATGACAGGAAAGCGCCGTCATGCCAGCCGCTTGAATCCCGCATGTGCCACGGGGCCCTTGAGTATCTTGGAAAGAGATTGCTGTTGCAAGGATTGCCTCATAATGCTCATCACTTCTGAAACAGCATTCTCATATCGTTGAAGATGGATGTCCTGATGGGCATAAGTCGCGTATAAAGCAGTACTCGCCAGAAAGCCACGTTCAAGCATAAGCTGAATAAAGATGGTCTTCATGGTTTGAGACTCTTCACCGGAAAAGGAGAAATGTGCAAGCGGCTCGATACCCCCTATCTCCACAGTCAGTTTAGAATGCTTCGCCGCTTCGCACCATCCCTGCTTGACCCTTTGTCCGATCCGAATTAAATGTTTCGACACATCATATTTTATGTGTTTACGAATGGTCGCAAGAGCTGCAGCTGGGCCGATGCGGTCTGTCCAGTAAGTGCTGCTGATGAAAGTGTTTTGAGCTGCTTGCATAACGTTGTCCCGACCAATGACGGCAGCCATCGGATAGCCATTACTGATGGCCTTTGCGAAGACGGCCATATCCGGTTCAAGTCCATATACAAGGTGCGCCCCGCCTGAATTCAAACGGAACCCGGACGAGATTTCATCTATGATCAGCACAGCTCCAATATGAGAAGCGATTTCCCGGACACCTTCCAAAAAACCTGATTCCGGCTCCATGCTTCTGACGGGTTCCATGACAATTGCGGCTATCTCGCCCGTGTATCGTGACGCCAAAGCCTTGAGTTCCTCAAGATGGTTGTAACGGAATGGCAAGGCTGTTCCGATTAATCCGCGGGGCACGCCGAGCGGTTCAAGTCCTGGAAGAAGGTGTCCGTCAAGAGCCCTTTCCTCGGCGAGGTTGGCGGCAAGGTACCAATCATGCCAGCCGTGGTACCCGCAAAAAGCCACCCGATCCCGCCTCGTGTATGCTCGGGCTATCCGGACGGCTACGGCCATGGCTTCGCCTCCCGTACGGGCATATCGCACCATGCCGGCCCATGGATGTATTTCACAGAACAAATCGGCCAGTTCGACCTCTTCAGGACAATTCAGTGTGGACATCGTGCCTGATTCGATGGCCTTCCGCGCAGCCTCATCGACATCTGGATCTGCCGCACCCAGAATACAGGCCCCCATACCGTTATAGCTCATGTCGATATAGTGATTTTCGTCAAGATCCCAGACATCCACGCCCTTTGCTTTGCTGTAGTAGCTGGGCCAATGCTCGGGAAGGAACATCTCGGGCCGTTTGGAGAGAAGTTGCGTACCTCCGGGAATCCTGGATTTTGCTCTGGGGTACAGGCGCTGACCTTTTCCGCTCATAATTCCTTCCTTGTTGACGAATCCTCCAGCAATGATTTCTGGTATCCTTCATTGCGTTTAATTTCGCTGTTTATCGCTCTCAATTCTGGTTGTTCTTGAAGGAGATTCAAAATATCCTCCATTCCAAAAAGATCAGTCTGGAAGTGGTGATAAATGGCGCGAACAAATTCCAGGTCCCGTGGCGCATCGACGGTCCACCGGAGTTCAGAAAGATCCTCGTGATGAGTAACGCTTCCCAGCCGAAACTGCTCCGGGTGATTGTAGATATATGGGGTGACGTGCTCCCTTTCGGACCTTCGCTCAGCTTCCATCCACGTTTTTTCAAGGACGCGAAAAGAAAATACTTCTGTATCAAGCCCGTCGGGGTATGTCGGAGGCGACACATTGTTTACATAGTCGTAATCTCCACTGAAATATTTCTGGATGACCAACCCCGTGATGCGGGGATCCAATAAGGGGCAGTCTGCCGTAACTCTTACAATTGTGGAGGCCTCAAAATGTCGGGACGCCTGGTAGTACCGGTCCAGCACATCGTCGAGGCTCCCCCGAAAACAAGCAACGTTTTCTCCTCGACAAAAATCGACCACAACGTCGTCTTCCTGATGCAGGGACGTGGCTATCGCCACCATATCCAGCGGTTGCGCCTTTTGGGCACGTTGGATGACATGGTGGAGCATCGGTTTTCCCGCAATGTCCGCCATGATCTTGCCGGGCAGGCGGCTTGAGCTCATTCGAGCCTGGATAATTGCGATGGTTTTCCCCATGATTTCTACTTTATCAACTGGGCCATAGAGATGGATTAAGAACGCGTTCTTCTGTCGGTAAAGTCAGGGCATTGAGCCGGCTGAGGAAGGAGTGCGGCGGATTCATCGACCAGGCTGCAATGTTTTGTCTGGCCTGCTCTGGNNAGTCATGCCATATTCCCTTGCGATGTTTTCGATGCCTTGGAGGACAGGTCTCACAGACCGCAATGTTTCGGGGATTCTCGCAACATCCATCGTTATCAGTCCCTGAAGAAATATGCTTCGAACATAAACGATTTTCTTTTTTTCCTCAGCCATCGCGAAGACTCCGGCATTTTCAAATCGTTTATCCAGTATATTGGTCGGCACCTGTATACAATCAATGATATCCGATTCAATCGCCAAGAGGGCATTCTCAGGGGAGTAGACGGATACTCCGATATAGCGGCACTGCCCGTCCCGGACGATATCTATGAGAATATCGCTTAATCCATTGTCCAGAATGTCAAGGTGCTTTTCAGCGTGGAGCATCAGACAGTGGAGTGAAGACACCCTCAGAATCCTCAGGCTATTATCGACTGCTTTACGCAGGGCGTTCCGGTTCGAGTAATCCAACCTGGGATCAAGCTTCGTGATAATCTTGGCTTGTGTGGTCAGGCCGATATCGTGGAGTGTTTGTCCCAGGATGTATTCGCTTGTTCCATAAGCCTGTGCTGTGTCAAATTGACGTATCCCGCTTTCCCATGCGAGCGCAACAATAGTCTTTACATCTCCCGGACCCGGCTGTCCGGTTTCATTGGCAATGCCATAGGGCATTCCAAATTGCGTCGTTCCGAGAACCATCCTTGATTCGCTATTCATGAGATGCTTTCCAGAGATCCTTGCATCAACTTCTACTATTTTTTGCCGATCGGTAGTGGGTCGTCTTAACTAAGTTGTCGTTCTTTAAACCGATTCCCATTGCCTCATTGCATCGCTTTAAGCCGTTTATTACATGGGATTCAAACTNNATCATCGGACATACCCGTCATATTGAGCCGCAAGTCCTGCCGGTCTCCCATTAGTAAAAGGTATTCTTCTTCATCGGTGATAAGACCGCTTTTTCTTGCATATTCATACATCTCAGAACCAGGCTGCGGCAGAAGGTATCCGGCGGAAGGGTATATTTTGTTTGTCAAGCAGCAATCAAAGGTTTTCTTGATAGTTTCTGGCGTCTCCTGGGGATAGCCCAGAACGATGCTCGTCCCAACTGGGATTCCTGCTTTGTGAAAAAGAGAGGTTTGTTTGGAGAACTGCTCGACTACGAGTTTTTTATTCATGGCCAACAATATATTATTGTCGGCAGACTCAAGAGAGTACGTCATGTAAATACAGCCGGACTTTTTCATCAAACCCATGATCTCAATGTCTTTTTCATCATCAAAAAGATCCGCCCGGCAATTTCCAGTCCAATAGCAATTCAGTCTTGCTTCAAGCATCTTCTCAGCAAATTGCATGGTCTGCTTTTTGGAAAAAAAGGAAAGTTCGTCCCACAGCCAGATGTAGTTAATAGAATATTTCTCAACAGCCTGCTTAATCTCAGCGACAACAGACTCCGGTCTCCGGTAACGGTACCTTTTATGTTTAAAGACATGATAGCAGAACGAGCAGTTAGAGACACACCCCCGTGCCGTATTCACGGGCAGAGCCCGAACTTCATCACGATTCATTGGCAATGGATCGCCAGCGTTGTACTTGGAGGCTCTAATGTACGTTTCAATATCAAAGATCGAGTAATCAACAAACGGCAGGGCTGATATGTCAGCTATCAATGGACGCGGTTTTGTTCTTAACAGTTTGCCGTTTTGCAAGAAGCAGATTCCCTGAACTTCGTGGAGGGGGTCTCCCTTAAGGAGGGTTTGAAGCAAATCAACGATTGTTATATCCCCTTCAGACATGACGGCGATATCAACGTCCGTTTTTGTCAGTAATGTATCCGGGATGGACGTAGCGACCGAATTTCCGGAAATGATCTTTGCATGAGGATGGCTGTCTCTGATTAATTTGGCTAATTTCTTGATAATTGAGTAGCCCGTTACGATGCAGCCCATCAGAATGGCGTCATATTTTCTTTTCTTGACGAGCTTTTCAACATCGTAATCTTCATACCGGTTTGCATCGATGTCCAGCAGGTCAAAGTCAAATCCTGCATTTTTGAGAGCCGTCGTAATATAGCCCAGTCCTATAGGGAAGAGCTTTACAAGCGACTCAGGCCTTAAAGATATGTTAATGACCAAAATATTCATCTTTTACGCTCCCAGATGTTGAAACTGATGAACAGATGTTTTTATCCATTTTGCTGTCCTGACAAGAGTAATAAATTATGTAGAGGCCTTCTTGTAGACAAGACGCTTTATTTCAAAAATAACTTTCGTGACGTCGGCGTTACTCATGGCGGGGTGTAAAGGGATAGAAAGACATTGGTTAAAGTATTTTTCCGCATTGGGGCAATCATCGCGTTTCGTCCCGAAACGATTGCGGTAATAAGAATGAAAATGAACGGGNNCTCTGGATGCCTTTATTTCTAAGCTCCAGCATAAATTTTGCCCTGCTTATGCCCATGTTCTCAAAGTCAAAGAGCAGGACGTACAGATGAAAGTTGCTGTTACAGTCTTTTGGCTCCAAGGGAGAGCGGATGAAATCCACATCTTTGAAAGCCTCGTTATATTGAGCGACGATTTCGCGCCGTCTCTTGAGGAAACGGTCTAGTTTTTTTAGCTGTGAAATCCCGAGAGCACACTGGATATCGGTGATTCGGTAATTAAAGCCGATGGCAACCTGCTCATAATACCAGGGATTGATCTCCTGCGAGGCCTCGCCATTGTTCGTCTGAAATGCGAGTTCATGGTTGATGAACTCTTCCGGGTCCCCTGTTATTCCGTGAGAACGCAGGAGCTTCAGTTTTTTCCGAAGACCATCGTCGTTGGTCAGGACGACTCCGCCTTCGCCGGTGGTGATGTGTTTGACAGGGTGGAAGCTCATGACTGTCATGTCGGAAAAAGCGCAGGATCCCACTTTCTTGTCTTTGTAAATGGAACCCAGGGCATGGCAGGCGTCTTCGATAAGGAATATCTTGTGACTATACTGCTTCTCCGCTTTTTCGACAACTTTCCGGATGTTCTCCATGTCACAGCTTTGACCGGCGAAGTGAACCGGGATAACAGCTTTTGTTCTCACGGTTATTTTCTTCTCGATTTCACCGGGGGAGACGTTATAGGTATCGGGATCAATGTCAGCACAGACAGGCCGTGCACCGCAGTGAACAGCACAGTTTGCCGAGGCGACGAAGGTAATCGGCGAGGTGATGACCTCATCACCGGGGCATACACCTGCAGCCAGACAGGCAATGTGGAGCGCCGAAGTTCCGGAATTGACGCAGACGGCAAAGCGGGCATCCGTTTCCTTGCAAAGGGCCGTTTCGAATTCCGAAATTTTCGGTCCCTGGGTTAAATTTGTCGATTTTAAGACATCAACAATCGCATTGATATCATCTTCGTCGATAAATTGCCTGCCGTATTGAATCCAATTTTTATTTTTCATATGCCCATTCTTCTGATGGTAAGAAATCCGCAGGCAATCCGCATTATCCCTCTGCACTTCCTGAGAGCTGTGAATGAAAATGATGGATAAATAAATACAGCTCCGCCCTCTGGATTACATCCAGGGGCAATCCACGATTGAGGGACTTGGATTCTCAA
>PLLV01000235.1 GCA_003142295.1 Syntrophaceae bacterium | reverse complement strand
GCTATACTTGCGTTCGTTATCGGCATTGCGGGATTGATGTTGATCGCGCATTGAGGTCGGTCGATTCTGGTCGTGCGTCCCGAAAAATCGCACTCATTGCTCGATAACGACTCACGGAAGATGGCGTAGTTCGAGGAATGCGCCAAGATCAACCTCCATATGCTAGCTCGACTTTCGCAATTCGCCTGCAGGGAACGCTTTTTGGGTCGGGTCTTGGCTCGTCGCTGGTTGATTTCATTGGCCGAGTTTGTGGAATTGGCCTGTAGTGCAGACCTACCCCCTTTACGGCCTGACGTCGCTCGTGCAATGTGGCGTCATGTTTCTGCGACCCAAGACGCGCAAGAAAGACGGGAAGGAGGGGAGGCCGTTTAACACTACGATGCCGGTCAATCAATAAATAATAGAGGAGGGGATTTGCATATGTCAGGCAAGAAGGATTTTACCGCCGAGGAAGCCAAAGCTATTGGGGAAAAACTGGGACTCGACTGGAGCAAATTCGATGTGGAGCAATTCCGCATGGGCATGGACGTGGAGCTGGAACACGGCCTGCGTAGTCCGGAAACCAACGTCACCAACGACGATCCGCTGACCACTGGCAAGATCGCCCTGGCCCATCTGAATGAATTCCCGGACTATTATACCCGCTTGCACAACATGGAGAAGGAAGCCGACCTCTTCTGGAAAAAATAGTCCTACACCTGTTTATCCTATCGGGCTTGATTATGTGGCAGGGATGGTCTCCCCTCGCCATGAGATGAAGATCGTTGATCTGCTTGAGAAGCACAGCATGGAGAGGCTGGCAGGTCTCATCGGAGATTTTGGCCCCCGCTTGATCGGGTTATTCATCCGGAACGTAGATAATATGGATGCCTTCGAGACGAAAACTTATGTTAACGGATATCAACAGCTTATTTCTGCAATTCGCGAGATGTGAGCCTCTCCCCAAAAACTGGACAAGACAATAAGATGCATCTGAGCCCTCCCATATCGGAAATAGCAATCGATATGGGAGGGGACTTGAGGATGTTCATTAAGATGACTCCAAGCGGTAATCATCACCTCAATTTTGAACCTAAACTTGCTGACTTGTAGGGAACACACTACAAGAAGGGTTCTATGACCCAGGTGAAAGCCCGTTCTCCTGCCTTGCCTCTATAACACCTATCATGATTACCACTTACCATAAATGATAAGTAGGAGGTGTAAGCAAGAATCTTAAAATTGCCATCTTTCAGTTTGCTGGCGACCCTACAACCCTTAGGCCGACACTCTGTTTCATCCCTCCCTTTCGGGATTTGTTTTCTCTCGTGACTTACAACCGACTTCAGGCTGGTTGTTATCGCACCGTGAATCAACTTTCAAAGAATATGAATGTGAAAAACTGCTTCATACCCGTTAGGCTATCCATATAACTTGATTATCTACAAATCGTTGTGTTTTTTTAATCCTTTTTCTTAGCGCCATCAAGGATGAAAGTGGATAATAAGTATGCAACTGTAATATCCAATTGAATAAAAAGTATCCACTTAAAATTATTTAGTCATGAATAGGGTACTGTTGAAATTTAATTATTCAGCAAAAAGATTACATCGACAGAAATGATCAGGATTTTTTGCGGAATGTGTGAATGTTGTATCAATGCAGATTCTACGCACCTAACCTATGACACACCTCTACAATATCTCATTTTCTATACATTTAAATTTTTAATATTAATGAAATTGGAAAAAAACAATCCTTTTCTCACATAGATATTCGTATCTTTCCACTTTTTTTGGCTTTTCACGATTACATGCGGGCAGCCTGAATTCAAGTTTGCCCCCATTGACTTTCCATTGTCGGGTGGATATTTTGTTCACAGGTGGGTATTTAAATCGTATACTTTCTATCCACCTTTTGTCCGGGAGAGAATTGTCCCGATCTCCCGTAAATGAAAAATGCTTCTTTAAATTCAATGTGTTACACTCTAACATGATTAAATTGGCACACCCTTTGCTTTAGATGCATAAAACAGATTTAATGGTCATGAAAAGAGTAAAGAAATTAGCAGTAACGCGAGTAGCCGTCCTCTTTGTCTCGATGGTTTTTGTGGCGTTCCGCTACGAAGGAGAATGTAAATGATGATGTCAATGAGTAAGGTGTTGACAGACAAACATGTACCTGAAAAGCGGGTATCAAGAGCTGGTCTTCGGCTTTTCCTTGTCTTCACAGTCTTGGCGTTGGCCGGATGTTATCCTGCGCCGTATCGCGAGGTTTCACGACCCATGCCCGGAGATACCGGCGGAAGCCCAAGAGCTCCCATTACCCAAGTCTATTTTTATCCGAAAGCCGGCCAGACAACCGAGCAACAGTCACGTGACCACTATGAATGTTACAACTGGGCAATGACACAAACCGGCTTCGATCCGAGTAAGTCGTCCATCCCGCCTCAGAGGCGCGTTAAAGTGGTGCCCATGCCCCCACCCGGTCATGATACCGCCGTCCTCGCTGTGGCAGGTGCGGTGCTCGGCGCGTTAATAGCCGGACCGCGACACGCAGCGGGCGGTGCATTGATCGGCGCAGGAACGGGGGCCGTTGCCGGCGCTGCATCAGACGCATCAAGACAGCAGTATGCCCAGCAATTGCAGGAAGCCTATGCCAACCGCGATCAAGCGCTCGACCCTCGATATGAAGGCAATGCGGGCGACTTCCGGCGGGCCATGTCTGCCTGCCTTGAAGGCCGCGGGTATAGCGTTCAGTGAGGGACAATAAGATTCTATCCTGAGTTTACGGAGGCAATAGTCATGTCATATATTCTCAATAGGAGTCGATTCTTTACAGTAGGCCTCATGTTGGCAATGTTCTTAGCCGTCGTGTTGTTCGGGTTCATGCAGGTGGTGAACGCAGATCAGCGGGATTTCCGCGCTCACGAATTCGTGGATTCGCGTTATAATCATAACCATCACTATCCCTCTCGCGGCCATTTCGTTGATGCGCTGCCCACAGGCCACCACGTTGTGGTTCACCGCGGGACGCGGCTCTTCTTCTTCGGAGGGGTCTGGTACCGTCCTTATGGTCCGCGCTTCGAAATCATTGCTCCCCCGATCGGTATTGTAGTCCCTTTTTTGCCTCCGTATTACACGACTATCTGGGTAGGCGGCATGCCTTACTACTATGCCAACGAAGCCTATTACGCTCAAAGCCCGGACGGCTATATGGTAGTTGAACCGCCAAAAGGCGACGTTATTGAGCCACCACCGTCAGCAGCACAATTGTTCATCTATCCACGCAAAGGGCAAAGCGAACAGCAGCAGGCCAATGATCGATACGAATGCCACCGCTGGGGTGTGGGCCAGGCTGGCTATGATCCGACTCAGCCGCCCGGAGGCATCCCCCAGGCTCAGATGACCCAGAAAAACGCGGACTATCAGCGGGCGATGGGTGCCTGCCTCGATGGCCGCGGGTATACCGTGAAATAGCAGGAGACTGCCATGCCGGGCTGATGGCCGGTGCAACGATAGAAGGTTTGAAATTTACTAAGCCTGAAAATAGGAAGGGCTGTGCTGTAGCCTTGAATGATTCTATTGTAGAGCGGTTTGATTTTCTCAAAGGAGAGAAGTCATGTCCGCTCCTGCCGCTGCTTATCGTCCCCGGAACCCGCAGTTATCCGATTATTACCGCTGCGTGGAGGACTATTTTGAAACCTTTGTCCGTATCTATGATGCGGATTTCTCCCGGCAGTACGGATTCTGGCGACCTTATCTTCAGCAGGTAATTGATCTGTATCTCGATTGTGGCGATCTGCACATCGACTTTTGTCTGCTCTAAAAATGCCGGTTACATACAATAATCCTTACCTAAATTCCAAATTGAAAGTCGCTGAGTTGTAGATGAAATCAACGATCTGATAATTTCTGAAGCATTGTTTTTCTAAATATGTCCGTCGATTAAACATATCAAATAGAGATTTACAACATGTCTTGTGATTTGTGCACGGTTAATGTATAAGAGGGGCATCGAATTTTAAAGTAAGAGTACAAGCCGATGAAATATGCCTTCTTGCGAATTATCCTGATCTTTTTTCTGGTTGCCTTGTTCATTCCTCTCTCATACCTGGCAGCAGATGAACAGGTTTTCACGAGCCCCACCATCGGAGCGAAGTTTGTCCTCATCCCGGCGGGGACTTTTAAGAGGGGATCACCTGACAATGAACCGGAGCGGTCGAGTAATGAGAAGCAGTACAAGGTCAAGATCAGCAAACCCTTTTACATGCAGACCACGGAGGTTACCCAGGGACAATGGAAGAAGGTCATGGGGAACAATCCTTCAGAATTTAAGAACTGCGGCGATGATTGTCCTGTAGAGCAGGTCTCCTGGAACGATGCCCAGGACTTTATCCGGAAGCTCAACAAGACGGAGGGAACAGACAAGTATAGACTGCCCACAGAGGCGGAATGGGAGTACGCAGCCCGGGCTGGGACGACAACACCCTTCTATACGGGAAACTGTCTTTCCACGGATCAGGCGAACTATAATGGCAATTACCCTCTTTCCGGCTGTCCGAAGGGAGAATACAGGGATAAGACGGTACGCGTCGGAAGTTTTGCCCCCAACGCGTGGGGTCTCTACGACATGCACGGCAACGTATGGGAATGGTGCCAGGACTGGTTCGACGATTATTCCTGGAGGAGCCGCCTTTCGGATCCTTCCGGCCCTTCATCGGGTACGTACAGGGTAATGCGGGGCGGTTGCTGGAGCGACGGCGCCAAGTACAGCCGTTCGGCTCATCGTCTATACTCCAACCCGGCCGGCATGACCCGCTACATCGGATTCCGCCTCACCAGGACGCCTTAGATTTTCTTAATCTTCCGCACAGTAAGCGTTAAAATTCAGCAATAAAAAAGGCAATGCCGTTTCTGACCCTGCCTTATCTCTCTTATGAGAATTCTTTTCCTGCCAATATTCGATCGCAATTTTGGTTCCCGTTTCGTCCAAATGTGTGAAAGCCAAAAAACGCGCAGAAACAAAAAGCTGAACCGAAGGGAGAATGAAAGATGGACAAATCGTGAAGAGGATCTCAAGGAAATACACGATAAATATCGGCAAAGAATCCGCCTTTATCTGGGAAGGCTCGTCGAGAAGATGGCCTGAAGATTTACCCGATATATCTGCCGGAGATAAGCAGAAAAGTTGCACCTCCGGCAAATGAGAACAGTTCAGCGCGATGGAATAAAATGTCATGAGTCTCTCTCAAAATGTGGTAAAAGTAGTTAGGATGGGTTATATGATTAAGAGGTGGGTAGCGCCTTGACTAAGCCATGCCGATAATTGCCGTAGATTTCTTGAGAAATACCTTGAACAAAATGTCAGATCGGCAATGAGTCAGAAGGGAGTATGCAATTATGCCAGACACAAAGGCTGCGGAAACCAAGACGAAAAGCCAAGAAATATGCCTGGAGATTTTCCTGCAAGCGGTTCCTTCAAAACTTCAGGTGAACGGGGGCAGAGAGATTGCGTTTACCCGGGCGATGCTCTCGATGGCGAATACCGGCCATGCGACATTGATCGGTGTTGTTCCGCATGCCACGTTTGCGCAAGAACGCGGTATAATTCATGATGCCACTGATGCCCTCTCCCGATCAAAAATCGTGGAATCCATACAGCCCGGAGAGGCAGTCAAATGGGATGTATATGACCTGTTGCTTGTTGCGCACCCGGGTGTGGCCAGCAAGGTTCACCTGTGGGGTTACAAGGCGGTACTGGACTGGTGGCTCGATTTTGTCGCGTGGGCTGAATACCGCACTCCGGATGTCGCCACGCCGCGGCAAACACCAAAGCATCAATGGAAGCTGCGCTGGAGCCCCGCGAAGTCTCAAGCGGATGAGATCGATCTGGCTCTGGAAGTCGTGAAGAACTGATCCCTCCATGATATTCGCAATCGTTTGCCTTATCGACGTTCTTGGGACACGGATTACGGCTGAGGCCGCACAATTGATAACCGACGTTTTCTTGTTTAAAATATGGTACAAGGATCGGGGAAGCAAACTATGTGTAACCTTATCCTTGGGATTAAGCTGTCAAATATAGCTTCGGGTGTGTAGATGATGCCACGGTATCGGAGTGAAAGAAAAGTGGATCAAGAGAAACGAATCCGTCAACTGGAACCGCGCGACAGATCCCGAATCGAAGAGATGGTTGTTTCATCGGGCAAATTCAATGATGTCGAGATAGAGACTGCGCTGGAACTGGTTGATGAGGCCATTAAAGAAGGAGATGCGAGCGGCTACATCTTCGCCGTCCTTGAATACGGAAAGAGCAATCCCATGTTACGGGGCTTCGCTTGTTACGGTCCGATTCCCCTGACGCAGGGCGTATATGATTTGTACTGGATCGTAGTCGATCCAGCGGCCGAGAAGAAGGGAATTGGACGCTATCTCTTGGAATATGTCGAACATGAAGTCATAAAGCAAGGCGGGCGCATGCTCCTCATTGAGACGTCATCGCAGGAATCTTACGGCGCAACCATACGGTTTTATGAGAGGAACGGTTACCAACTGGCGGCACGTATCAAGGATTTTTACCGAATCGGTGATGATAAGCTGGTGTTCTCGAAAGTACTGATGTGAAAGCAGTCAAACTAATTATCTGCATCGGAATCCTCGAATCTTTTTCACAACTAAATAGGAAAAAAGGCTAAAATTTAAACTATGGAAAATAGACTTATCCCTTCAGTTGAAGCGCCGCCGAAAAAGTTAGAACCGGCGTGGTGGTTCGTGTTTATGTCCGACAAGATGATGGTTGCAGAGGCAGGAGAAAAAATCTCTGTCCCGTGTTTCACAAATCCGGCGGAGCTCGGGTTAGAACCGATCAGGGAATGGTATCTTGGGACCCTTGCCGGACGCCACTGCTATTGTACTGAGATTTCCGAGACCGCTTCTGTTCCCGACAAAATGGCTTTTCGCGGGTTAAGGTATCTTTACGGACGCCTTGAAGAATTCCTCCACAGGATAGCAATGAAAGCGGTGCATATGATTGAGTGGGACAGGACCACAAGATATTGCGGGTACTGCGGAATGGAAACGATTCGTGCAAGAGGCATGATCGCCAAAGAGTGCCCGTGTTGCGAATTATTGATTTTCCCCCGCATCTCTCCTGCAGTCATCGTTCTTGTAGAAAGGGAGAATAGGGTGCTCCTAGCACGGGTTAAACGATTCACTTCAGAGCTGTACAGCGTCCTCGCAGGGTTTGTCGAACCGGGCGAAACGCTCGAAGAAGCGGTACAACGCGAGATAGATGAAGAGGTCGGTATCAGGGTCAAGAATATCCGTTATTTCGGAAGCCAGCCCTGGCCTTTTCCTGATTCCCTGATGATAGGTTTCACCGCAGAATATGAGAGCGGCGAGATCAAGATTGACGAGGCGGAGATCGCTGATGCAGGCTGGTTTGATCCTGAAAGACTCCCGACCATACCCGGCAAGATAAGTATTGCCCGAGAGCTGATAGACTGGTTCGTAGAAACGAGGTCAAAGGAAAAAGGGATAGCGCCGAAAAAGGAAAGACTCTATAATCCCAATGAGTAAGGTGCAGAGACATTATTTTGGTCCGGCATCGGTTTTTCCGTCTTGTCCTTTATCGCAAAGTATGACGGGAAATAAGTGAAAGCTCCGCGCTGATGTTTGAGGTATTTTCCTAACAAGAAAATAGCAGCATTCCCCTTTAAGAATATGGTATGATAAGTACCGTAGGTTGACCAATGATACTGATAGAAGATGACACATGAAAACTGCTATTAAGGCCGCCTTATTATCAGGCTTTGTGTTTCCCGGCTTGGGTCAGATTTATCTTAAGAGGTACAAGCGGGGTCTCACAATTCTGATACTTGTACTATTGGCGCTCGGCATAATTATCGGAACAGTGACTGTCAGCGCCCTGGAAAGTCTTAAGGCAATTCAGAGTGGAGGCGGAATCGCTGACATGGAGACAATCTCTAATCTCGCCAGTATTGATTCCGCACATAGTGGGATTTATCTTAGGCTTATCTTATTATTTGTTTTATGCTGTTGGCTCTTTTCTGTGGCAGACGCCTATAAAATAGGAAAAAGAAGCTTTCCTGGCATAGGCGATGAAAAAGAGCTTCCGGCGAAACCTGACCATTAGAGTCAGTGAAAGATAAGAAGAGACCTTTGCATAACTCCTCTATTCGTCATTCCGAGCTTGACCCGGAATCTAGGAAATACTTGATAATACTGGATTCCGGCTTTCGCCGGAATGACAAAATTGCTGGTTTTATGCAGTTTTGCAAAAGTCTCAAGAAGTCAACGGCGTCTTCCTGAAGGTATACAGGAAGGCAAGCTTGCACAAATAAACCTTCTCAACCATTATTTCTTATAAACGATAAAACAGTTAAATCGAGGAAACTTTCAAGGAGTATGTAAAAATGATACCCATCGCAACATACGAAACCTATCAGGATGGCCAGATTATTTTTGAGGAAGGGAGTCATGGTGATTGGATATATGCGATAGAATCCGGTGCTGTGGAACTGTCCAAGGCAGTTAAAGGAGGAAGGGCCGTCATCGTGGTCTTACAATCCGGGGATGTCTTCGGAGAAATAGCTTTTCTAGCCCGTATTCCCAGAACTGCCACAGCACGGGCAGTGGGAGAAACAACGGTCGGGCTCATCGATCGCGCTTTCTTAGACACAGAATACAACAAGCTGTCACAATATTTTCAGGTAATTTTACGAACACTCTCCTTGAGGCTCAAAAGGGCGACAGAGCTGCTCGTAGAAAAAAACATTTACAAAGTTGACTCCTGATATTCCGCAAAGCAGAATAAAAGTCCTGCCGACTGTCGAACACTTCCTAAATCATGGCGGCCACAAGGCTGCGGCCATATTAGACTGCCAGAGAGCAATCAAGCAGCTTAATTTGGCCCTCACATTCAGGGAGACGCAAGAAACAAAGAAAATGAAGGGAAAATAGAAATTCACCTTTCCACAATCGCCATCCATAGAGGTTCTGGAGGATAATCGTTGACCGACCTTGAGAGGCTGAATTAATGAACTGGAAGACTCCGATTAATATCAAGTGTTCCGTTTTAATCATGATACTGCTGCTCCAGTTCATCATGAGCCCTGTCTTCGCTGAAGCAAAGACCTTTGAAAAGAAATACACCTATCGGGCGAGTGAACTGGACAACGAGGCATGCGCGAAGGCCATTGGCCGTGCACAGGCAGAAGGGCTTCTCTACAGTGAACTCGGGAATTATCTCCTGGAACATACAGAGGCAAGGCTGTTTCTCCTTGGCCAAAAAGAGATCCGATCTATGGTATCAGCGCTGGTCCCGGTGGAGACGGTTTCAGAAAGTAAGGATGGAAAATCTTTTTCCTTCAGTGCAAAAACAGCGACTGACCCCCCGGCCCTTGTGAAGGCTTTGAATTCGCTCCGGAAGGATTCCCAAAGGAGCAAGGACTTGGTGGAGATCGGAAGAGAGCTGGAAGCGGCGCTTATCAAGATTGACGGTCTGCGAAAGAAACTCTCTTCCAAAGGCGGGGATGCATCGGGGGAACAGCAATATCGCCGCGCTGTTGATGATCTCATTGCCTGGAACTTATGCCTCGAGGGATACAGGCTCCTCATCTCGGACAAGGACCGGGAAGCAGCAGAGGCCTTCACGAAGGCCATCGAACTTCAGAAAGAAGAAAAGTTCTTCTACTTTTGCCGGGAAAGGATCCTTGAGAAAATAGGCGAATACCAAAAAGCCAAAGGGGATTTGGACAGGCTCATAGAACTGAGCCCCCGGGAAGAGTCCCTGTACCTCAAACGCGCCGCTCTTGAGGAGAAAATGGGAGATATCGATAAGGCACTGGAGGATTGCACAAGGGCTGTTGAAATCAACGCCGGATCTTCCGAGGCCTACTATCAACGGGGAAGGATCTATGAGAAAACCGGCAACCTTCTCCTTGCCATTAATGATTATCACCGTGCTGTCGAAAAGAATGAGAAACATCCGCAAGCAAAAGCAAGCCTTGACCAGGCTTACCAGAAACTGGGAAAGAGAGATACGCCCAAAGAGTACTATGACAGCCTCATCACACGTAATCCGAAACAGGTGAGCGCCTATTATGGTCGAGGCGTGGCTGACTGGGCTGCCGGCCGCTATGATAATGCAATCAAGGACTATGACGTCGTTCTGGAAATGAATCCACGGGATGAAAGGGTATATCTGCTCCGGTCTATTGCTTACGGTCGTCTGGGTAATCATAAAAAAGCGTTAAGCGATTACCAGAAGGCCTTAGAGATTAACCCGAGTCAAATCCTGGACTACGGTTCCCTCACGAAGTTTTACGGAGACGGAGAAAACTATGCGAGGGCCATTCGCGAATTCAGAAAAATAAAGGAGATGAAACCCGCTGATGCTACGGGCTACCTCTACCGTGGGATAGCCTTCTGGGAATTGGGCGAGTATGAAAGGGCAATCGAGGATTTCAACAAGGTCATGAAACTGGCCCCGAAAGATACGAAGCCCTATCTCTACAGGGGTATAGCCTATGGGAAACTGGGAAATTTTTCTCAGACCGTCGAGTATTGCAGCATGGCCATCGCCATTAATCGGAAGGAGGCCATGGCTTACTACATCCGTGCACGGGCGTACGAGGAACTATGGGCCTTTGATGAATCCCTCCAGGACATGATATCCGCAGCATGGCTGGGACTCAAAGCGGCACAGGATTATCTGGCGCGCGAGGGATTTAAAAGGTGAAGACGAAATATTGCAGTTTAATCAATCTGCCTGTAGTTATTGCTATGCGTCGCCTGAAAACAAATTTAATCCAAATGTAGAGCGCTGTTTTATTGGAGGTTCTGTTCCGACCCTCTGCCGCCGCTAATGGTCTCGATAATTTCCCGTCCATAGAGTCTTATCTTTTCAGGAGAAAGTATCTCTGTCTTCCTCAGCATTTCCATGGAGGATGCCTCGGATCTTGCTAAGTCAAGCAGGGCCTGATCGGGCAATATCCTGAAGCGTGCCATGTTTGTCTTCTTTGCCTTCTGGAAGCGCCAGCGGTAGAGGTTCAGCAAATAATGCTTCTGGTGCGCTGAAAGGGAGTCGTACCCCTTGATACCTTTGCATGCCTGAGGATTGAATAATTTTTCGCTCCACGTTACAGCGGCGATCTTGTCAAAAGCCCTTGCCGCTTTTCTCTTGAGACCCTTCAACTGGATCTCAGACTCAAGCCTCCGATACAGGGCCGTGAGGTGCGCTGTGTCCTCTACGGCATAGTGTATCTGTTCTTCCGTCAGGGGGCGGGTTTCCCACTTGGAACGCTGCATTTTCTTATCTTTCTTGAGTTCCATGCCGAGATACTGGCTTATCAATGTCGAGAGAGAAAGATTGTGACAACCGAGGATGGATGCAGCCTGATGTGTGTCAAAAATATTCTCGAATTCGAAACCGTAGTCCCTTTTTAGAAGCCGGATATCATTATCACCGGCGTGCATGATTTTGAGGATTGCAAGATCTGTGAAAATCTTTCCTAAGAAGAAAAAATCAAGGCTGCCCAGAGGGTCGAAGAGGTAAGTCCTTCCACCCGCATCTATCTGAATTAAACAGAGGACTTCGCGAAAATACCTGAAGGAATCATACTCTGTATCAACACAGATAATGGATGCATTGCCGATATCTTCTTTTGCCTCATCCATTCTTACCTGTGTATCGATCCAGACCCATTGGTTATTCATTTCAATGCTTCCCTGCGTGTGAGTTGCTCCCTATCTTAAAACAACTATTAACTGAAGGGAGGCTCAACCACGAATTGCCGAGAATGTCAAGCTAATTCACTTTTCCAATTGACAAGGCAAATTGCTTTGGCTTATAGTGCGCCTTCTAAAAAACGGGCTCCTGTTCTGCGCTGGGAGTAGATGTGACTTAAACGGCAGCAGAGGCAGAATCCCCCGGTAAGGAGAACTAAATGAAATACGCCAAATCAAATCTGACGCGTGGATACGCCAATAAGATTCTCACTATCGATCTTCATACTGGTGCGATAGACGCGAAAGGCCTTGATTCACGTGCGAGGGATTACTTCGTCGGGGGGAGAGCCTTGGGCTTATATCTACTCTACAGGCGAATAACCCCGAATACGAGCCCCTACGCTCCGGAGAATCCATTAATTTTTTCCCCAGGGCCGCTGGCGGGTGTTCCCAATTTCCCCGGTACAAGCAAATGCATGGCGCTCTCTCTGTCTCCTCACACGGGAATCCCGGGGGTATCGAATTTTGGCGGACATTTCGGGGCCAACATGAAATTCGCCGGGTTTGACGTAATTGAGATCACGGGTAAATCGGAAAAAGACGTTTTTATTGTCATCGATGGGTTTAAGAATGAGGTAAGGATAATTGAAGCGCCGAAGATAGAACACGTCTTTGAGCTGGAGAAATTCATTGCCGATAAATTCACACAGGAAGGCTATGAAAAAAAGAACATGGCCTTTGTTACAACCGGTGTAGGTGCGGCCAGTACGACATATGGATGTATCAACAGCCATTATTATGACCCTACGAAAACGACTAACGGCCAGAAGGGGTTTTTCAGGACGAAACAGGCAGGAAGAACCGGCCTTGGCTCGGTGATGGTCGATAAAAAAATACGGTCCGTCATCGTCATGGCGGAATATCCGCGTGGCGAAAATCCGTATGGTGCAGCAGACTGGGAGAAGGCGAAAAAGGCGGGCTCGAAGCTTTCCAAGGTTGTGAGGGAGGTTGATCCGGTATCACTTAAAATGTACCGTAAGGGAAGTGCAGGGCTAATCAGTTTCATGAATAAAGAAAATTACAGGTCTCTGCCGGTCAAGAACTACCAGTATGGTTCCGATCCCAGAGCGGAACAGATCAGCGGTAAATTTTACGCGGAAAACCTCTTCGATCATAGAGGGATGGACGGGTGTTACCCCGGCTGCTCTTTGCGGTGCACCAAGGGCGGCTGTGTTACCATATCGGTCGGTGGTCAAAAAGGCAGGAAGGTCTGGGTCGATGGGCCTGAGTATGAGACAGCGTGCGGTTTCGGATCGAATTTAAGCATATGGAATGCTGAAGCCATCATGGAAGCCAACTGGCATTGCGATAACTTCGGTATCGATACCATAACTGCCGCCGTTATTATTGCCTTTTTGATGGAGTGCTTCCAGAGGGGTTATCTCACGAAGGACGATACGGGCGGTCTGGAACTCACATGGGGAAATGAAAAAGCGGTACTCGGTTTCCTGCACCAGATTAGCAGCGGCGAGACGGAGTGCGCCAGGGAAGCGGGAAAAGGAATGATTAGCTTGCTGGACTGGGTGTCCCGCAGGTATGTTAAAAGAACGGGCCGCGAAAATCCCAAGAAGGAACTCATGAAATTTGCCATGCAGGTGAAGGGCCTTCCATTTTCTCTTTACAGGACGCACAGGTCTCTGTGCATGCAGGCGTCATATGCGGCAGCCAGTGATATAGGGGCGCATCACGCCGCGGCATGGCTGATTAAAGCAGACCTCCTCGGTGCTTTTCCTTCTTTCAAAGACAAAGCTAACGCCCTTATAACCTATCCGAGGGTTCGTCTCGGTAATGACAACCTGGGTCTCTGCAAACTTCCCTGGGTGGATGTCTTCAATCCGGATTCGGAAAAAATGAAGAACACCGATATATACATAAACCCTGCCTCCCAGGAGCTGTATGCGGAGTTCTATAACGGCATGCTGGGTGCGAACCTCACATGGGAGAAGATCTACGAGCGGACAGATAGGGACATAAATCTGCAGAGGGTCATGAATGCCATGATCTTCGGTGAAGGAACGGGCGAGCATGACTGGGTGCCTGACCGGGCAATAGGGCCTACAGATGATGATCTCTATGATGCCGAGAAGGATTTCCACGATGCGGAAGTGAGCAAAATATTGGGGAAGCCTCTCGAAGACGCAGAGGAGATGCATACGAAAGATAAAAGGGAAATCCTGATGAACTTCAGGAAAGAACAACTGCAAAAATTGATACAGACGTACTATCGCGAGCGGGGCTGGAATGCGAACGGGGTGCCGAAAGTGGAGACCCTGAAACAGGTCGGGTTATGGGAGTTCCTCAATAAAGAAACACAAACGAAAATTACCGAAATGAACAGCTGAACATATACATAAAGAATACGTTATTATCATCCCCCCTTGCCCTGATCCAAACTGATCATCCGTCGATATGGACAAGGGGGGATGCCTTTTAAGGGAGCGGCAACACACTTGCGAAAGCAGAACATAAGAAATATTGTTATCATCGCCCACGTTGATCACGGTAAAACGACCCTCATCGATGCCATGCTCAAGCAAACTGGCACCTTCCGGGAGAATCAGGAGATCGCAGAGCGGGTTATGGACTCCATGGATCTCGAAAGGGAGCGGGGGATTACCATCATGGCGAAGAATACGGCCATATGGTACGACAATATCAAGATCAATATCGTCGATACACCCGGTCATGCGGATTTCGGCGGTGAGGTTGAACGCAGCCTGAATATGGTCGATGGGGCCATTCTGCTGGTCGATGCCAGTGAGGGACCGCTTCCGCAGACACGATTCGTCGTTAAAAAAGCCCTCGCAAAAAAACTGCCCATTGTGGTCGTCATCAACAAGATCGACCGCGGTGACGCCCGGATCGAGGAGGTCATTAATGAGGTTTACGACCTTTTTATCGATCTCAATGCGAACGAGCGGCAGATCGAGTTTCCCATCCTTTATACCAACGCAAAACGGGGCATTGCCCATCAGAAGCCGGGAGATCAATCGGAAGACCTGAAACCCCTGTTTGACGCCATCTGTTCCACAATACCCGGTCCTGCTGCCGATGACGAACAGGTTACCCAGTTCCTGGTTACGAATCTCGATTATGATCCCTATGTGGGGCAGATTGGCATAGGGCGGTTGATCAACGGAAGGCTCGCGATGAATCAGACATATGCCCTTTGCGGAGAAAATGCGATCACACCAGGTGTCAGGTTTTCCGCCCTTTATACGTTTTACGGTTTGAAGAAAAAGCAGGTGGATGTCGTAGAGGCCGGTGACATCGTCGCTGTTACCGGCGTCGAGGCTATCAGTATCGGCGATACGATTACATCGCAGGACAATCCCATGCCGCTCCCCCGGATACTTATCGACGCGCCGACCGTCTCCATGATCTTTTACGTGAACAACAGTCCCTTTGCCGGCAGGGAAGGAAAGTATCTGACGTCGCGTCATCTTCTTGAACGTTTGGAAAAGGAGAGTTTCCGGAACGTAGCGCTGAAACTCAAACCATTGGAACGTAAGGACGCCTTCGAGGTCTGTGGGCGGGGAGAGCTGCAGATGGCCGTGCTGATCGAGACCATGCGCCGGGAAGGCTATGAGCTCATGGTATCGAAACCAAACGTTATCACGAAAAAAGAAAATGGCAAAACCCTGGAGCCTGTGGAGCGTGTTTTTCTCGATATCCCCGAAGCGTTCGTCGGCATTGTGACGGAAAAACTTTCGGTGAGAAAAGGACGCATGGTCCACCTGATTAATAAGGGAAGCGGCCGGGTCAATATGGAGTTTCTTGTTCCCTGCCGCGGCCTGATCGGTTTTCGCAGCCATTTTTTGACTGATACCAAGGGGGCGGGTGTGATGAATACGCTCTTTGAAGACTATCAACCGTGGTTCGGGCCGATCCCGCAGCGGGCAAGCGGCGCTCTTCTGGCCGATAGAAACGGCAGGGTAACTAACTATGCCAGCCTGGCCATGGTGGACCGCGGTGAACTCCTCGTTGAGGTGGGAACCGAGGTTTACGGCGGGATGATTATTGGCGAGCGCAATCGCACCGGTGACATGCCCGTGAATATTACCAAGGAAAAGAAACTCACAAATATCAGGAGTTCGACGGCGGAAGCGACCGTGACCTTAAGGCCGCCGCGACCGCTTTCCCTGGATCAGTCCATTGAATTTATCGCTGAGGATGAACTTGTGGAAATAACCCCGCAACACATACGCCTGCGGAAGATGGAGCTTGATCCCAATAAACGGGGATCGAAGCGCAGGGAAGACAATAATCCGTAAACGCCGAAATGACTCACCCCCCCATGCCCTGATCCAGACAGATCGTCCGCCAGGATGGACAAGGGGGGATGCTTCAGAAGGTTCTTATCAGTTTGCAGGTCTCTTTATCAAAACCTACGATCTTAAACAATTTCTCCATATCTAAATGCGCTCGGAAGTGTTCGGCCAGAAGGTCATACTGGTGATCTTTAAAATTTGATACATGACCGGTGTCGCGATCGTTTTCACCGGGTTTATAATTGGCCGAGATCGTTTTCAGAAAGGCGTGCCTGAAGCCGGGCACATCAAACAATCCATGAAAATAAGTGCCCCATACCCTGCCATCTGGCGTTGCAGCCCCATCAAAACTGTTGGCGGGTCTTCCGTTTTGCGACAGAACCCGTATCACTGGCAATGCGCCGGGGCCACGTTCTGTGATGCCCATATGTATCTCGTAACCTTCCACATTCTCTCCACTGCGTTCCCAGATGCCTTTGGAACGGGACAGTATTTTTTCGCTCTGCAGGGTTGTCTCGACATCCAGAAAACCAAGACAATATGTCTCTCCCGGTGTCCCTTCAATACCGTAAGGATCACGGATCAGCTTCCCAAGCAACTGGTAGCCGCCGCATATGCCGCCGAGTTGGCCGCCGTCATGGACGAATTCTGCGAGGTGAGTTGCCCAGCCTGTATGCCTGAGCCATTCCATGTCAAAACGGCTGTTTTTCGTACCAGGGATAAAGATCGCGTCGTATCCATACAGAGTCCGGGGTCGAGCAAGGTAGTGGAGACTAATGAATGCGTCACGCTCGAAAGGATTGAAGTCAGTAAAATTGGAGATATGCGGCAACCGAATGACACCAATGTTCACTTTTCCCGGTTCGGGACCGAATGGCGGGTCAATCAGGAAATCAAGCGGCAGGCCGTCTTCAGAGTCTATCTGAATGTGATGAAAGTATGGAACGAGTCCCAGGACGGGAAGACCGGTTTCGCCTTCGATAAATTCAATGCCTGTTCTGAAAAGATCCGGGTCGCCGCGGAAGCGGTTGATGATGATACCCGCCACCCGCTGTCTGTCCTCTCTGGGGATCACGTTTAGTGTGCCGATAAGCTGGGCGAAGACACCTCCCCTGTCTATGTCGGCGACCAGAATAACCGGTGCATTGGCGGCATGTGCCATGCGGAAATTCACAAAATCACGGGATCGCAAGTTGACCTCGGCGCAGGAGCCGGCGCCTTCCATGAAGATAAGGGCGTACAAAGTCCTGAGGCGTTCTAAACTGGCCAAGGCCTTTTCATAAAGGTAGTTTGTGTCGGAAAAGTATTCCTTTGCTTCTCTGTTTCCCAGGGGTTGTCCGTAAAGGACAACCTGGGCACCTGTGTCTGTTGATGGTTTGAGAAGGACCGGATTCATATCCACGTGTGGGGCTATCCGCGCTGCCTCCGCCTGAACAATCTGAGCCCGCCCCATCTCTCCGCCCTCGGGCGTGACGTAGGAATTGTTGGACATATTCTGGGCTTTAAATGGCGCGACATGAATGCCAAGATCGTTGAAAATACGGCAGAGGGCTGCTACCACGACGCTTTTCCCTACATCCGAACCTGTTCCGAATATGGCGACACACTTTGCTTTGCGGTGTTTCTCTGTCTTCTTCATCTTCCTGTTTTATCAGTAAATCATTATACAAAGCTGCTCAGAACATCCAGCGATTGATTCAACGCCCCTTCATCGAAGATCTCCATTGTTAAAACCCTGGAATTATTCGAACCGTTAACCAACCGGTCTATGAGGGTTGTCAACAAACCGGTGGGCAAGAAGGACAGGCTACGGTGGTCATGTCCGTCCTCAACCCCATGGATGTGGATTACCCGCGTCTGCGGTAAATAACGGTCGAGATAATCTCCCGGCGCATGCCCGCAAAGAAGGAGATGGCCAATATCCAGGCAGACGCTCAGTCCGTAATCACTGACAATGTCTTCTATAAGATCATAAGCATAATCAAGTGTCTCCACGCACAAATCCCGTGAATTAACATCCCGAAGGAGCCTCTCCACAGAGAGCCGGTGACCACCGATCCAGCGTGCCAGGTCAAGCGATGGACTTTCACCCGGATGATCCCCATGGAAATGGATAACATAGGCAAAGGGCGAAAGCGGAGCGGTGCACTCGATAACGCGGAGGCATTTGTCCACAGATCGCTGCCGCACAGACTCATCTTCGTGTCCCATCCAGGTGTCGAGAGGCAGATGGACGGTGTAGGTCAGATCATACCGTTCTGCCATCTCCTTCAGCATCTTTACCGTGGCGGCATCGGGCAGGTTGGTGATTTCATCCGACTCAAACAGCACCAATTCGATATCGTCCACCTTGTCTGCCAGAAAGTTGACATTTGACAGGAGATCCGCCGGAATGATGTATGAGGTCGCTCCCAGGCGGAAGGGGAATCGGTTTTTCAGAGACAAATCTCCCTTAAAATTCAAAGGAAAGTCCTCCCTTAAACATGATTCCCGGCATAGGGTAGTAGGTACTGGGAGCCCCCGATCCATATGCCGGGACATTATACGAGCCAAATGACGAATATTTTACATCGGTCAGATTCTCCACCCCGAAGAACGCCGTCATAGTGACTTTTCTAAAAGATGGCTTGTAAGAAAGATAAAGATTGTAGAGTGTGTGAGACTCCAGCTTCTCGGAAATGTTGTTGTAGTCTTGGGAGAGAAAGGCATCTCCAACATAGCGCACTTCGGGACGCAACATCAGATTATAGGGCAGATAGATCTCCAGGCCGGCATTCGCCATCCGGTTGGGTACCAGAGGCATTTCCTTTTTATTGTTGGCGCCGTTCTCAAAGGTGGCCTTGTGGTAGGTGAAATTCCCATAGAGTTTAGCCCGCTTTTCCCACAGATAGGACAGAGAAACCTCAGCACCATCATGGCGCGTTTTATCTTGATTTTTATTATACCCTGTGAACATACCTGTAGCGAACCATGAGATTTCATCCTCCATATCGATCCTGAACAGGGTCAGCCCTATTTTCAGGTTATCCAGGGGATAAATTTCCATCCCCACCTCTGTACTGACCCCTTTTTCTTTCTCAAGGTTATTGTTAAATAAGGTACCGCCGAAACCATTGTAAGAGGCCACTTCATCCAAAAAAGGGATGCGGTAAATGGTGGAATACTTCCCGTAGACCTTCGATTTCTTGCCGACGAGCCATGTCAGTCCCGCTTCGTAAGCCTCGGCATTGTAGGTTTTGTCTTGATTCGTGAAGCTGTTGGCCGGCGTCACCGTGTCCGTGTTGGACGCCTTGATGGATGCCTGCTCTGATCGATACCCGACATTCAGAATCAGACTTTTCAGGATACTGAATTCATCCCGGATATAATATCCAAGGCTGTCCCTTGTCAAATCCGCCCAGCTTGTTTTTATGGTTCTCTCCCGGCTGCTGAAAAAATCCTTCTTATAGGGTTCGTTGTAATAATCCAGGCCGAGAACCAATTTGTTCTTAAAGCCGAAGATATCCTTCGCCAGTATGTATTTTGGAGTAATGCTGTATGTATCCATCTTGGTATTTGAGAACTGAGACCATGACGTCATATTAGTCTGAATATCCTTATTACCATAAAGAAAATTGATATCAATTTCTCCCAAGGACCCTAAGATTGACTTGATGCCCAGATTGACGTTTGTATATTTATCCGAGCCGTCATCATCGGGAGTTGCGACACTAAATAATGCCGGTGTCGCTTGCTGGTATTGCCGCCTGTCCTGCTCCATCTGGACCTTCGTGAGGTAGCCCGGCATCTGATAATCTGTCTTGTTGAAGGATAGTCCCAGAGAAATATTGAACAACTCGCTTGCATCGTAACCTACATTTAAGCCCCCTCCCTGTGATGATAATTGCGATCGTTCCCGGTAGCCGGAGTTGAAATTGTTTTCTCCGTTCAACGCGTAGGTCCATTTGTCCTCAGAACCGGTGACGCCAACCCGTTCATTGTGGAGACCATAGCTTCCTGCCATAACGGAGGCATTGAATTTCGTTTTTCCCTCTCCTTTCTTGGTGATGATGTTTATGACACCACCAATGGCTGCGTCACCATAGAGGACACTGCTTGCGCCACGGACGACCTCGATCCTTTCAATGTTATTCAAAGGAATCTGCAGCCAGTTAATGGAGGACATGTCGGGTCTGTTCATTTTTCTGCCGTCGAGCATGATCAGGGTCTTCCCAAAAGGATTATCCCCTCCAAAGCCGCGCAAGTCGATGACCGATTGAGAGGAATTGCCGCTGTAGTCGCGGAACTGAATGCTCTCTAACTTATCGAGAACTTCTACAATAGACGTTGCGCCCGATTTTTCAATGTCCTTGGCTGTGATCACAGAGACATTTGCCGGAACCTTCCGAATCTCTTCTGTATCCCGTGTTGCAGTGACAACGACTTCCTCCATGACTATCGCTTTTTCCTGAGAATCATCCTTCGGTGCCGCGAGTGCAAAACAGGCCATACCAATGATTAATGAGAAAATGACAGGGATGACGATTAATTTTGATACGGTATTCATCTGACGTTTCTCCTCTCCCCCTCGGGATCGTAGTGATTAGGTCCATCAGACGAGTGTCCTGGCTTGCGGCTTTCCCCTACATCCACGCCTTCCCGAGATTCCTTACAGGAAAAATCAGTGGCATTATGTGGATTTCGTTCCGCTCACAGTTGCGGGGCAGCGCCGGAGTTGGACCGGCTTCCTCCCTCTGATGGATGTGAACTCAAAAGGGTGACCCGTGGCTGACCGGTCACCGGATTTCTGTCTACTGTTACATTGGTTTCGTAAACTTCCCTGATATGTGATTCTGCTATTACTTCTTCAGGACTTCCCATGCAGTGAATATGACCGTCACGCAAGAGAATAATCCTGTCACAATAAAGCGATGCCAAATTGATATCGTGTGTGACTCCAATTACCGTGAGAGTCTGGTTTTTATTCAGCGCCTTTATCAAATCGAAAAAGTCAATCTGATGCCTGATGTCCAAAAAGGCCGTAGGCTCATCAAGCAGCATAATCTGCGGCTGCTGGGCAAGGGCTCGCGCAATCAGGACCCTTTGACGCTCACCAGCGCTTAAGGCATTCATGCTGCGGTTCATTAAAGAAAGGGTATCTGTCATCTCCATGGCTTGGTGGGCAATTTTGAAGTCTGTTTCTCCTTCAAACCTCCATTTGCCTAAATGCGGCGCCCGTCCCATTAAAACGATTTCCTGAACAGTGAAGGGAAAGATCATCAGGGATTCCTGGGGAACGACAGCGATAATCTTCGCCAGATTTTCCCTTTTGAGCTTATTGCAGGATGTACCGTTTATCCATAGCTCTCCTTCCTGGGGTATGAGGATGCCATCGATAACATTCAACAGGGTTGTTTTGCCGGAGCCGTTGGGGCCGAGGATTCCCATGAACTCGCCCCTTCGTACCTCAAAAGAGACATTCTTGAGAACCTGGTGCTCGTTGTATTTGAATCCTATCTGTTCAAGTTTGATTATGGACATAGATCAGACGGCCCTCCTGCGTAAGAGGTAAATGAAATAGGGAGCCCCGCACATTGCAGTAATTACGCCCACCGGTAGCTCTGCGGGGGCTGTGACTGTTCTGGCGAGGGTGTCGGCAACAATAAGAAATGAACCGCCGAAGAGGGCAGAAGCTGGCAAAAGAAGTCTGTGGTCTGAACCCAAAAGCATCCTCATCATGTGCGGAATAATCAGGCCGACAAACCCGATGGTGCCACTAACAGATACGGCTACTCCCGTAACAAGTGAGGCGGCAAGCAAGAGGATCTTCTTGGTTTGTTCCACATTCACACCAAGTTGCATGGCCGTCTCTTCTCCGGAGACGATGAGATTCAGGTGTCTCGAATAGACGTACATGACAATGAAACCGATCATTAGAAAAAAGCCTGTCAAAATAACCTCGTTCCATTCGGCGAGACTCAGATCTCCCATTATCCAGAATATAACACTGCGCAGTTCTTTACTGTTGGTTGTGGAAATCAGAAACATAATTACTGCAGAAAAAAAGGCATTGACGATAACGCCTGCCAGGAGAAGTGTGGTGGAGTGGAGTTCTTTCTTTGTTCGGGCGATTCCGTAAACCAGAGCGATTGTAAGCAGCGCCCCTGAAACGGCCAGACCGGGAATTCCAAAAGGAATGACACTTGCTCCCGCAATGATGCCTATGATTGCCCCGACTGCCGCTCCACCGGATATTCCCAAGATATAAGGGTCCGCAAGGGGGTTGCGAAAGAGTCCCTGAAATACGACACCGGCTGCCGAGAGGGAAGCGCCAACAATGCCTGCGAAGATGATTCTGGGCAGACGAATGGAAAAAAGGATCGTTTTTTCCGTCGGAATGAGACTGAGGTCTCCACTGTATATACCTGAAAGCAAGCCTTTGAGAAGATATATCATACCCAAGTGACTGGGCCCCACGAGCATCGAAATTACCGAAATGATGATAAAGACGGCAAGCAGAAAGAGACTCACCCGTATGACGCGAGATAGAGTAACAACCTTATTATTTACGTCTCTGGTTGTCGCAAAAACGAAAATAGAAGAAAGTATAAAAATGGGTATGAAAAAGTACTTAAGCATTGTTCCTCCCGCGAGGATATTCGCGATGGATTGGTCTTAGGTTACATCCTTTTGGGGGATAAACTTCAATTCTGATCCGAGGTGGTGTCCATATTAATACCCGCCAAGATAACCAGCTATTTCCTCGATGCCGGAAATAACCTTAGGTGTCAGTCTGTACAGTGATTCGCTCGTATAATAGACCCGTCCTTTCTTGATGGCCTCAACACTGCCCAGCCTTCTCAAGAGACCCTTTGAAATTTCTCTTGTCATCGGGCCTTGCCCCATAAAGATTATATCGGGAGATTGCCGGATTACCTCCTCAATGGAATATTTTGGGTATGGTGAAGTAGCATCGGAGGCGATATTTTGTAATCCCAGGAGTTTAAGGGCATCATCAATGATAGTGTCAGGCCCTGCAACAATTAGCGGTTCCGGTTGAATTATAAAAATTGCCTTTTTTCTAAAATAACGAGGCGGGGATTTCTGCGCCTGCCGTTCATACTTGTGAATCACATTCTCAACTTTTGCCGCACGCTTGAAAGCCCGATCTCTTATACCAAGCACTATTCCTAAATCACGGATGCCCTGCGGAAGTTCCTTCAGGCGCTTTGCCCTGAAAACATACGTCTTAATATCGAGTTTCTTTAACCTATCCTGGATTTCTATGGGGTTACCATCATCTATCATAACGACCAGATCAGGCTTCATGGCGATGATGGACTCGATGGATGGATTCGAATAACCGCCTATTTTTGGTTTATCCATTGCCTGTGGCGGATAGTCGCAAAAGGTAGTAACTGCTATGATCTGGTCTCCGAGGCCGAGGTCGTAAAGGATCTCTGTGACAGAGGGCGCCAGGGAGACAATTCTTCCCGGCGGCGAGGCAAAAACGATACCGGAAAGTGAAAGCCATAGCAAAATTATCAGATAACCAACCTTCCTCATCATGAAAAGTCGCTTCCCTCTACCATCCCGCTACGTCGGTTCGGTATCTTTAAGTACGAATTTTACAGGAACATCAACCCACATAATGGTAGGTTTGCCTATCTTTCTGCCGGGCTCAAACTTCCAGGTCTTTACTGCCTCAAGTGCGGATTTATCCAGCACAGTATATCCAGATGATTTCTTGATCTTTAAACTGCCAACACTTCCGTCGGTAAAAATCTCCACAGAAAGTATGACGATTCCTTCATGTCCCCTAATGCGTGCGATTAATGGATAGGCCGGATGGGTGTTTTCACGATACCGCGGTATAGCCAGAGATACCTCTCCAGACGATGAATTGATGGACATAACAGAACTACCTTGTCCTATACGGTCCTGTTGTGCTGGTGATGTATCTTTCTCTCCAGAACCAAACAGTTGAAGTCTTTGAGCAACGGGGGTATTGAGCGACTGCGTTGCAATCACATTATGGGCAACTAATGCTACAGCCGACTCTTGCCTGTCCTGCTTATCAACCGGTTTGACTACTGTAACGGTTTCGATAATTCTTTCTCTGTCTTTGCCAGACTCCTGATGTCCAGCGTCAGGCAACGAACTCGTAGATGATATCCCCTCTGTGTTCATGGAAACCAGCGATACATGTATAATGGAAACTTCCCCCAGCTTTAAGCTGGCAGACATGACAGTGGCCGTCGTCAGGATCAAGGCTAAGCCTATATGCATGGCCAGAGATGCAGAAACGGCATAGAAAGTGTCTCTATGTGTTTCTCTGGAGGCCAAATGCTTCAATCTGCGTGAAATTGAATAATCCCTCTTAAATAATCCCCGAAACTGCATTCGTAAACACCTTTTACATTCGCATCAGCTCACATGTTACGCTTATATCTTTCCTTGCTAATGACAATTGATGAAATCGCAAAAAACCTCCCTGCTTCCCGTTCGCGTTAGAAACGTTTCATAATAACTCATGACGCTTGCGAACTTTCTCAATCGCTCGGAGCTTCGGCTCAACCTCGCAATGACATAATGGCAACTGGGTGTGTGTCCAGAGATTCCGGCATGGCTAAACCGGCGTAGAGATGTAGCCGGACCGCTTGCATCCTTGCTGTCTGAAATGACGGGCTGGTAGATTAGAATTAGAAAAGGTATGAAAAGTAATGTTAACGTAGCACTCCCCCCTCGAGGGACCACGATGGATTGGTTTTCCGGCTTCGGGCTCCCTACTCACCCGCCTTCCCGTCATGCATTTTCACGACAGTGGCTTTTCGGGTTTTCGTTCCCTTCACGGCTGCGGGGCAGCGGGGGCATCTAACCCCTCTTCCACACATCCATCGGTATTCTTTTGTTATTTGATTGATCAGTAACAGAGGAGGATTTATTTGTCAAGAATAAATTCAATGAGACTTGGCCTTTTCCAGGACAGCGGCAGAGGATAAGGCCTTAGTCGAATTGACACTGAGCGAGTGCACCGCGTCGAAGGGTAGACGTCCTCAGATTCTGCCCGCTATTTATCCGAACCATCCTATCAAAAAAACGCCTGTTATCATGATGATGGCCCCCGTCAGCCTCTCCGTAATTTTTTCCTCTTTGAACCACAGCGCACCGTACAGCACGCCGAATAAAAGACTAGTGCGTTTCAGCGATATCATGTAGGCGACATTCGTCATCGATATGGCGAGCATATGGCTGAAGATAGTGGTGGCTACAAGTGCACCAAGGATCAGGCCTATTAGAGGCCTTCTGACAAGATTTTTCACAGGTTCGGCATTTGCTGCTGCGGGAAGAAAAAGGGTCATTAACATGGCAAGAGCCATGTTGTAAGTTATGCCGAAAAAATAGGGATTGGAGTGAATGATGGCGAGCTTGCCGATTGTTGAGGTGAAGGCATATATGAAAGATACCAGCAACATCAGACGGGACCCCGGTTCTCTGAAGATAGCCATGAGAGGGGCCAGGAGCCCGTACCTGGTCTTGGAAAGATTTAGAAAATATGCCCCCACAATTATTAGAATTATTCCGCAGAAGCCGCCGGGACTGATTTCCTCACCTAAGATGATCCATCCCGTCAAGATGATGAACCCGGGAGTGAAGGCCAGGAATGGCACTGTTAAAGACAAAGGTGAAACCTTGAGGGCCTTCATGTAGCAGTAAAACGCCAAAGCTTCCAAGGGCAGGCCAACAGCGATGCAGAACCAGAATGTCGTGTCAGGAATTATCCAGGGTATAAAGAAGAGCGCTGCGAGGAGCCACGGCACGGCATAGCCCAACCTGGTAATCCCCATCATAAGCGGCGGGAGATTGCTGAAAAATCTTTTTGTCAGGGCATCGGATGTGGCGAGACTGAGCGCGGCCAGCAGAGAAAGAAAAAACCATGACACGGGGCGACATCACTTTCCGTCATCCGCAGTTTGAAAAACCAGGGGCATGTTTTTTACGAGGGCGTCACCTTTGCATTTGCGAGGGTATCGGCTGCACCCATTTGTTCGTACGCCCATCGTAAAACCACTTATCAGGGAATCCACGGCGCTTTGTGAAAGAGGGTCTCCTGGCCCATGAAGTCAGCTCTCTGTAGGCCTGGTGGAGTTTTCTGAACGTCGCCGCATCGCCTCCGAGATCGGGATGATGTACCTTCGCCTGCCTGCGATATGCTTCTTTTACGCTTTTTTGCAGTTCCGCCGCGTTCAATTGGGATTTGTCGAGTTTAAGATGAGATAAGTGCGCCGCCTTAATGGAAGGAACTTTTACCATTGATGGTTTAACAGAGATTAACGGCGCGCCAGTTTTGACGGCTTTCCCGAGAAGGTAGAATGACGCGAGATATCTCTTGTTTGTCCGCTTTCTTTCATTCCACCAGATATTTCCCAGCATGTCGGCCATCCTGCTGAAGTCTTCGGCAGGTTTGCTTCCGGGAGACCGCGGATAGAAGAAGCTGAATATCTGCTCAGACCCGTAGGGGAGCATGTCCATTATTATCATGACTTCGGAAAAATAGAATGTTGCATACTTTGCATTCAGGGCTCTTATCAGGCCCGTTCTCACATCCAACTTGTAAAGGAGACGTTTCCGGCATTCCATGGAGCAGTATTTGCGCCTGGCCGTATTCAGCGTAGAGCCGCAGGCAAGGCATCTGCCTTTTTTGCTGCCGTTCGGCTCGATTATATTTCTTACAATCAATTGTTTCATAATCAAATAATATAGACGGGAGATGCTATTACAGAAATCGAAAAATGTCAATGCCATTCCCACTTTCACCTTGCCTGAACCGGCATTATCTAATACAAAAATGAAGACATGGCCCATCTATTTACATGAACCATATTTGCTTAATGTTCTAAAGTCAGGTGAGGTTTTCCCCGATATAAAAACAACATCGAACAATTTTTTTTACTTGACATAGTACCAAAATTGGTACATATAAACCCCATGAAAGTGCAGATAAAGTTATCCGTGGTGTTTTTTCAAACAGATTCGGGTAATGAACCTGTTAGAGAATGGCTAAAATATGAGCTAACATCACAGGAAAGGTTTATTATTGGCAGGGACATAAAAATATTAGAAACCAGCTGGCCGGTTGGCCCGCCCCTTGTAATATCTCTGGGTGAAGGATTATGGGAACTTAGAAGCAACTTAGATAATAAAATTGCCAGAGTGTTATTTATAGTTCACAATAACCAAATTGTTTTGTTACAAGGGTTTATTAAGAAGAGCAAGAAGACACCCAAAAAAGAAATGGATTTAGCAAGGAAACGCAAATCCTTATTTAAGAAAGGATAGTGTTATGAAACACAAAAACATTGGAAGTAAGTTTGATGACTTTCTTCGGGAAGAGGGGATATTAGCAGAAGTTGAAAAAGCCGCCATTAAAGAGGTCGTGGCAAAGCAAATATCACAACTAATGATGAGTAAAAAAATATCTAAAGTTGAAATGTCGAGAATGATGGGTACAAGTCGATCTGCACTTGACAGATTATTAGATCCCAAGAATCAGTCGGTTTCATTGAAGACATTGGATAAAGCGGCAACCTCTCTCGGTAAAAGATTGATTATCCAGATTGGCTAACAATGCTTGGTCATTGGCCTGCTGTGGGCGACAGGATTATAACTTCCCTATCCTTACTGCACCCATTTTGATACCTAAAACAATGCTCTAAGGCTGGAAAATACGTTTTTATGGAACATAATTTACGGCATATCAAATGCTTAACTTGGTCCGACCCCGATAAGGATTGCGCTTTTCCGAGAAGATGGAATGACGCCAGGTATCTCTTGTTTGTCCGCTTTCTTTCATTCCACCAGATATTTCCCAGCATGTCGGCCATCTTGCTGAAGTCTTCGGCAGGTTTGCTTCCGGGAGACCGCGGATAGAAGAAGCTGAATATTTGCTCAGATCCGTAGGGGAGCATGTCCATTATTATCATGACTTCGGAAAAATAGAACGTTGCATACTTTGCATTCAGGGCTCTTATCAGGCCTGTTCGCACCTCTAACTTATAGTGGAGGCGTTTCCGGCATTCCATGGAACAGTATTTGCGCCTGGCCGTATTCAGAGTAGCGCCGCAGGCAAGACATCTGCCTTTTTTGCTGCCGTTCGGCTCGATTATATTTCTTACAATTAATTGTTTCATAATCAATTAGTATGAACAGAAGATGCTATTATAGAAATCGAAAAATGTCAATGCCATTCCCACTTTCACCTTGCCTGAACCGGCATTATCTAGTATAAAAATAGTTGAATCGCTTATTTAATAACGCTGGTCATTGTCTTAATTTAATTTGAAAACTCCGGGATTTTTCTTGCCAACGGCATCATGTGTGAGAATGCCCATATTTTTACTGCGGTAAGGCACTGTATGAGAATTCTCTTAGCTTTGATTTTGTCTGTTTTTCTCTTCGGCATATGTCCGGATGCGGCGCTATCCAGGGTCTTAGTCTATGATGATGTGGCTCTGAAGGGACAGGAGGTCATGCTGAGAGCGGAGACAAGGGGAACGTTGCTCAGCAAAGGCGGGGAGGTTGTGGAGTTTATCGTCGATGGGAGACCTATCGGCAAGAACCTTTCAGGCAGAGACGGCTTTGCAGTCAAAGGATTTATCCCGGCAAGAACAGGTCTCTACAAAATAAGCGTGAGATCCGGCGATGACAAGGATAGCGGGATACTCCTGGCATTGGACAGGAAAACGCGGATAGTCTTTATTGATGTTGCGGGCTCCTTGCTGGAAGGGCCGTTTGGAGAAAAAGAAAAACCGGAGAGCAGAAAGGCCATAACAAGAATCCATAAGAGATTTCCCATAGTCTATCTCCTAAAGGGTCTTTTGAGTGTGGAAGCTGTGAGATCATGGCTGAAGAAGAATAATTTCCCCGTTGCGCCTGTGCTGCCCTGGGGTCAGGGTGAAGTATTCAGGGAAATCAAAGAAAGGGATTTGCAGATTAAGGCGATAATCGGCGGGCCGGACGTTATTGAATCCGCCCGGATGTATAAACCGCTTGCCTTCAGTTTTGATTCCATGGAGGACGCAGAAGTCGTAGAGAATTGGAGAGAGATAGAAAAAAAGTTAAAATAGGTCTCCGCATCATATTCCCAGATAGGCCTTTTTCACGTCCTCGTTATGGAGAAGGGTGTCGGCAGAACCTTCCAGGGTGATCCGGCCGTTTTCCATGACGTAGCCGCGGTGGGCGACCTTGAGGGCCATATGGGCATTCTGTTCCACCAGGAAAATTGTCGTTCTGCTTTCCGCATTGATTTTCTTGATAATGTCAAAAATCAGTTTGACGAAAATAGGGCCGAGACCTAAGGATGGCTCGTCGAGAAGGAGCAGGCGCGGTCTTGCCATAAGCGCCCGCGAGATGGCCAACATCTGCTGTTCCCCACCGCTCAGGGTGCCGCCGGGTTGGTTGCGCCTTTCCGCGAGGATGGGAAAGAGTTCGAAGATGTGACTCACGTCCTTTTTTATGTCTGCCTTATCTCTGCGGAGGAATGCACCCATGTCCAAATTTTCCATGACCGTCAGGCGTGGGAATATGCGGCGGCCCTCAGGCACCAGAGAAATTCCTGATGCGACGATCTCGTCGGGACTTAAATTGTGGATCGGTTTGTCGTCGAACAGGATTTCACCGGCCCTCGGAGGCACAATGCCGGAGATGGACATGAGGGTTGTTGTCTTGCCGGCGCCGTTGGCGCCGATAAGGGTGATGATCTCTCCCGGGGATACTTCTATACAGAGATCTTTCAATACCTGGACGTTGCCGTAAAAAGTCTGGACGTTGTAGAGCTTAAGCACTGACGTCTTCTCCCAAATATGCCGTTATCACTTCCGGATTCTGTCTGATTTCCTGCGGTGTCCCGCGGGCGATCATCTCGCCGTAGTCCATGACGTAAACAGAGTCCGAAAGTCCCATGACCAGTCTCATATCGTGCTCAATAAGAAAGACGGATATTTCCCATTCGTCGCGGATGCTGATAATTAACGCTTCCAGGTCTTTTGTTTCCTGGGGACTCATTCCCGCCGCGGGCTCATCGAGGAGCAGCAGGAAGGGATCGGTTGCCAAAGCTCTTGCGATCTCAAGGCGGCGTTGGGCGCCGTAAGGGAGGTTTCTGGCCAGCAGATTTACGTGCTCCGTGAGACCGATCTTTTTCAGGATTTCATAGCTTCTGGCAACAATGGCTTTTTCCTCTTCCATTGTGCCTTTGTCCCTGAGGATGGCGCCCAGGACACCGGTATTCGTGCGGCAGTGACGGCCTATCATTACATTTTCCAGCACGGTCATGTCAGGGAAGATGCGTACATTCTGAAATGTCCTGGCAACGCCGCTTTCCGTCACTCTGTGAATATTGAGACCGGTGATCCTCTTCTGCCTGCCGCCCGGAGGGGTAATGAAAATATCTCCTTCTGTGGGAGAGTAAATGCCGGTAATGCAATTGAAGAAAGTCGTTTTGCCTGCGCCGTTGGGACCGATAAGGGCGGTAATCTGTCCGGGCAGGACATCGATATCAACACGGTCCAATGCCCTCAAACCGCCGAAATTCATGCTGAGTTTTCTTGCTTCAAGGATGGTATTCATAATTTATTTTCTGCTTACCACATGCACGGGACTGACGATAAGAAGTAAATATCCTCTTTATTTTTCCTCCGTGTGAAATTCGTAGGTCCTACGGACGCCGGTTACAATCCCCTGGGGGCGGAAGATCATCATGATGACCATGATGAGTCCGAAGAGGAGCATGCGGTAATCGCTGAAGGCCCGGAGGTATTCCGGCAGCAGGATTAGAAGGAGGGCGCCGATAATGATGCCTATGATAGAACCCGTTCCGCCCAGAACGACAATGGAGAGGATCATGGCCGACTCAAGGAAGGTAAAGCTTGCAGGGTTGACGAAGGTCGTCTTCGCCGCGAAGATAACACCGACAAGGCCAGCCCAGGTAGAACCTAAGGCAAAGGCCGTCAGTTTGACCCTGGTCTTATCAATACCCATGGCCTGGCAGGCGATTTCGTCCTCCCGGAGGGCAAGCAGTGCCCTTCCTATCCGCGAATCCTGCAGACGGTTCACTACAAAAATTGTGATGATGCAGAGCATTATCATAAGAAAATACAGATATACTGTGGCATCGTGCATCCCCATCTCCATGCCGAAAAGGCCGGGCCGGGGGATCCCTGAGATGCCGCTGGGGCCAAAGGAAAACTCGTTCCAGTTTTCCAAGACCAATCTGGTGATTTCACCAAAACCTAAAGTGACGATAGCCAAATAATCGCCCTGAAGTCGCAGTATCGGCAAAGCGAGGAGAACACCCAGGATAGTAGCGGCAAGCGCACCCAGGGGCAAGGCCACCCAGAAACCAACTCCAAAATGGTGATATAGAAGGGCATAAGTATAGGCGCCTGCTGCATAGAAGGCTACGTAGCCCAAATTCAAAAGGCCCGCCTGACCCACGACGATATTAAGACCGAGGCCCAGAACAACATACATGAGGGCAGTGGTCATTATATTTGTCTGGTAGGTGGATGAGACAAAGGGAAAGATGATAGCGATACCGAATACAATTGCGAGGGTGGGGAGAGACAGCTTCTTCTCGCTCACGAGGCGTTGGAGGATAGACCTGCGTTCTCCCCGTGCATCGATGCTCTCCGTCCTCTTGGATATGTCCTTTCCTGATAAATAGCGCCAGATAAATGAAAGGATGAAACTGCCGGCGCCGACATAGATCATGTTCATCCAGCGCCATTCGATGATGTTTTCAATGGTATTGACCCGGATTACCATGATGGGGAAGGTGAGAAACATGAACCACAACGAAACGACGACGGATTGTTTCATGCCTTCCATGTATTTTGTATTGTACAAATTACTCATACCTTCTGCGCTGCTTTATGACCTAAGAGCCCTGAGGGCTTGATTATCAAAATAAAGATGAGGAGGACAAAGGCGAAGACGTCTTCGTAATCACTGGATACGTAACCGGTGGCGAAGCTCTCCGTACAACCCAGCACCAGAGAGCCCAGAACCGCCCCGGGGATGCTGCCTATTCCTCCCAGAACTGCGGCAGTAAAGGCCTTGATCCCAGCAATAAAACCGGCATAAAAGTTGATCCGTCCTATGTGAGAGGCAATCAAGACCCCTCCGACAGCGGCCAATGCCGAACCGATAATGAAGGTGTTGGAGATTACGCGGTTCACATTGACGCCGACCAGCATGGCCATGTTCCTGTCCTGTGCCGTAGCCCGCATGGCTTTCCCCATTCTTGTGAATTTGATCAGCAGGGTCAACAGGACCATGATCACTGCAGTAGTCGCAATAATAATAAATTCCGTTGAGCCGATGAAACCGGCGTAAGGCGCCATGAATGGGAGCTCGGGCAGAAGATTGGGGAAGGGGAGGAAGTCTGAGGTCTGGGCCAGGAGAACATAATTTTGGAGAAAGATGGACATGCCGATGGCGCTGATCAGAGGCGAAAGACGGGGAGCCTGGCGGAGAGGCTTGTAGGCGACTTTCTCCACGGTGAACCCGTAGGCGGCGGAGTAAATTACAGCGACAACCGCAGCAAGAATCAGAACGGAAAGACCGCTCATCCCCGCCATGGCGAGGACGCTCGCAATAATCAGGGCCGTAAAGGCGCCGATCATGTAGATCTCACCATGGGCAAAATTTATCAGCTCGATAATGCCATAGACCATGGTGTAGCCAAGGGCAATGAGGGCATAGATGCTGCCGCGCGTGAGCCCGCTGATAAGAAGTTCAAAAAAATAATTCATCTTAATAAAACGCTGTAAATGACAATATCTTCCAATGCTGAGATATACCGCGCGAATCCCGCTCGATGCAGCGGGCTGTCAGAAGTTACAAATAATCTGCTCTTGGCGGAGAGAAGAAGTCCAACACTTCACCAGGTTCGATTATTTCTATCCTGTGTTCAACGTTCTTAGGGATCGAATATGTATCTCCCGGTCCTATAATCTGATCGTAATTGCCAAATCGGATTCTGTATTTCCCTGATATCACGTATCCGCTTTGTTCATTTGGATGCTTATGAACCGGGACATTATCCTCCTTCTTGTACAGCATTTTAGTTATCATAGTATCCGGCCCATGGGATAGAACTAAAAAATCTACGCCTAAAAAACTTCTTCTCAGACCTTTATCGGTTGTTACGATCATGCCTTCTCCTTTTTTATGTTTCACTGTTAGAGCGTTTCAGAGTTCAATTTCGTTCTCCCACGGCGGGCAATGCTGTAGGCTTAAGCTTCCTGGACTTCGCTCTCCTGGCGGGAGGGATTGAGGGAGGGGCTTATTGCTATGATATCGGTAAAAAGCTTTATGACAGTGTGGCTCCTCAGACAGACAAATCTATTTTACTTCCACATAAGCCCCGTTCTTGACCTGGTACACGGAAAAACCGACGCCGATGGCATCTCCGTTATTATCAAATTTAATTTTTCCGAGAGGGGTGTCCACGGTATAGGTACGGAGGGCTTTTCTTACCTTTTCGTAATCTGTAGAACCGGCATTTTTAATAGCATACAGAAGCGCCTGCGCGCCTGCGTAGCCATTCAGGAAGAAGGCGCCGGGCTCAGAGCCGTATGCTTTTCTATGTGCCTCTATGGCGGCGATGGCCAGGGGGTTTTTCGATGTGTCTTTATGGCTCGTCGCATAGACCCCCTCGGCATATTTTCCAGCCACCTTGATAAAAGTGTTATCCTTGACGCCGTCATCGGAGATAAGGAGTGTCTTCAAACCTTTCTTGCGCATCTGCGTGACTATCGAGGCGGCCTCCGGGTGATAACCGCCATATATAACGGCTTCCGCACCGGATTGCTTGATTTTTTGAACTACGGCAGAGTAGTCAACAGCGCCCTGGGTGATTCCCTCAAAGAGGACGACATGAGCTTTTTTCGAATCCTCGATATTTTTCTTCACGTTTTCCGCAAATCCCTTGCCGTAGTCGCCTTTGTCATGCAGGACCGCTATCTTTTTCAGATTGAGGTTCTTGACGGCAAAATCTACCGCCAGCTTTGCCTGGTTCTTATCGTAACCGATTGTCCGGTAAAAATTGGGATACTTGCCGCTTAATGTCAGTTCCGTATTTGTGGCAGATGGTGACATCGCGATTACATTTCCCTCTTTATAAATGCCCAGGGCTGATTTAGTTGCCCCGCTGCAGATATGTCCAAGAACTACATTAACGCCTTTAGAAACAAGTTTCATTGCGGCGTTGGTGGCGACCTCAGGTTTGCAGACATCGTCCTCAGCGAGAACCTCCACTTTCCTGCCGAGGATGCCTCCTTTTTCATTGATATCCTTTGCTACCAGTTCTGCAGCCCTGGCGCTGGGGATACCGTATGAAGCGAGATCGCCGCTTAGTGGGACGGCAACCCCCAGCTTGATGGTGTCCGCAGCCGGTATTGCGGCGGGCATCGTAAAATTCAGGCATGTGATTGCTATAATTGAGACAAGCAGGATCCTCGTGAAACGTGTTTTCATACAATCCCCCTCACTCGTCTTGAGATGTGATTGCGTTATTTAAATTATACAACTTGTTAATGCAAGTACTAATCGACTCAAGACAATGTCCGCCTTTCCGTATGTCGGGCCTTTATCATTTTGATTTCCGGCTGAACTAAGTACATCATTTCATTATNNTTTATGAACCAGTGTACTAAGCAGATATTCTTGTAATAAATGTACAATATCAATTTGGTGTTGGGAATGAATGAATCCCGCCCAAGCCGGCTGAGCCCAGAGACAGAAAACTGAATATTATAGGAATGAAGACCTTGATTTACAGACTTACATTTTTTGTGACCGTGGCATTTATCCCTGCAAATAAAGAACCGTCGATTTGATTTCTCGGATTTCTCAAAAACAGGCTCTGTTTTAATTGAACAATCGTCCTGGATACTTTTTAGTCATCTGGATACTTTGGGAGGGATACTTTTTATCCAGTTTCGCTACGAACAACAAGTCGCCAATTATAGAATGTTGCTGTAATCATGAATATTTATCGGTATCCATTCTGCCCGGTATATTTCTTGCTAAATTCAACAGACGATACTTTGCTTAAGGAGATAAGCGCATAAAAAAAGTAGTCACGATTCTTGCAGCCGTCTCTGCTCGGAGGCCATTGTCGCATTGAGCAATTTTCACCAGCAATTATCGGATAAAAATGCGCAGATGAAAATCGAGTGGTGTAAAATTCTCACCTGTGATGAAGTTTCATAGTATCCTTATAAGCCTTTTGCCGTCGTCGCAAAGAAGGTGAGTCCCCTTCAGCGAAATGTGGGGCACGCAGCTGAATGAAGATAGCAGTGACTCCGAAGAATGACAACATACAATTTTCCTTGATAATTTTGTCTTCAAGATGTTAGTTGTTTTGGAGCTCTTTGATTTTTCTCTTTCTTGTAACAAAGATGAATAGGTTGGGGACAAGGGGGCGATTCACGGCCTCCCTTTTCTTAATTCCCTGCCGCCGGGTGAGCGGCATCTTCTCACCGTGAAATTGTTTCAGTTCGCTTGCAATGCCTTGATGAAAAAAAGTACAGACACTTAGAGGTTATCTCGTGATGGTTGAAAAGGAACAGGAAAAGAGTGCCCCATTCAAGAAAATTCGCCGGGTTTTCTCCGGACGCAGGGGGGTCTGGCTGCTGGCTGCCTGTCTCCTCGCCACCGGGGTTTACGCGTACTTCGCCTACTCGGGCAGGATGACGTCTGTTGCACGCAAACAAGGGGCTGCCCCTCCGGCGCGCACCGTGCCGGTTGTCACGGCAACGGCGGCCAAGGGTGACATCAATATCTATCTCACCGGACTCGGCTCGGTCACGCCGCTCAATACCGTCACCGTGAAGAGCCGTGTCGACGGGCAGTTGATGAAGGTTCTGTTCAAGGAAGGACAGGTCGTGGACAGAGGCGCTCTTCTGGCGGAGATCGACCCGCGCCCGTTTGAAGCACAACTTACCCAGACATTGGGGCAGATGGCCCGTGACCAGGCGCTCCTCGCAAATGCCAGGCTGGACCTTCAGCGCTACCATGATCTAGCCGCGGAGGATTCCATCGCCAAGCAGCAGTATGATACGCAGAAGTCTTTAGTGCGGCAGCTGGAAGGAACCGTCAAGGTCGACCAGGGTCAGATCGACAATGCCAGGCTGCAGATAGTTTACTCGCGCATCACCGCGCCCATCAGCGGCAGGATCGGGTTGCGTCTCGTTGACCCCGGCAACATCGTTCGCGCGACTGATACCAACGGCCTCGCCGTCATCACGCAGCTGCAACCCATTACGGTCATTTTCTCGATTCCCGAAGACAATCTGCCCCCGGTGCTGGCCAAGCTCAAGACCGGGGAGAGCATGGCGGTTATCGCACTCAATCGCGAGCAGACGAAGGAAATCGCCAAGGGATACCTGCTAACGGTTGACAACCAGATCGATCCGACTACCGGCACAGTCCGGCTCAAGGCGCTGTTTCCCAATAAGAACAATGAACTCTTCGCGAACCAGTTTGTCAATGCACGCCTGCTTCTCGGTGTCAAGAAAGGAACTACCGTGGTGCCTACGTCTGCCTTGCAACGGAGTACCCGTGGGACATTCGTTTATGTGGTGAGTCCGGAACTCACCGTGGCAGTGCGTCCGGTCAAAGTCGGCCCCACGGAGGGTGATAACGTCTCCGTCGACGAGGGACTGTCGCCGGGTGAACTCGTTGTGGTGGAAGGGGCGGACAGGCTGCGGGATGGCAACAAGGTCGAGTTGCAGGGTCAAGGCGCCAACAGCTCGGTCAAAGGTAAGTGATGAACCCTTCGCGCACTTTCATCCTGAGGCCTGTCGCGACCACACTGCTGATGATCGCTATTCTACTGGCCGGCTTCGTTGCATACCGCCAGTTGCCGGTCTCCGCCTTGCCGCAGGTGGATTATCCGACCATCCAGGTACTCACCTTTTATCCCGGCGCAAGCCCCGATGTTATCGCTTCATCCATAACCTCCCCTCTTGAGCGTCAGTTCGGACAGATGCCTGGCCTCAGGCAGATGACGTCAACGAGTTCCGGCGGCAGTTCGGTGATTATACTCCAGTTCAGTCTTGACCTCAGTCTGGACGTTGCCGAACAGCAAGTGCAGGCGGCTATCAACGCGGCCGCCACCTTCCTTCCGAGGGATCTTCCGAACCCGCCAGTTTACAGTAAAGTTAATCCCGCTGATGCGCCGATACTTACTCTGGCCCTGACTTCCGATACGCTGCCTCTCCCGCAGGTGGAGGACCTTGCAGATACACGTCTCGCTCAGAAGATCTCACAGCTTTCCGGTGTGGGGCTTGTCAGCATCAGCGGAGGGCAAAGACCGGCCGTCAGGATACAGGCAAACCCTACGGCTCTGGCGGCCTACGGCCTGACTTTAGAGGATCTGCGCACGGCGATAGCCTCAGCCAATGTAAATCAGGCAAAGGGGAGCTTCGACGGGCCGCGGCAGTCTTCCATCATCGGCGCGAACGACCAGCTCCTGTCGAGCAAAGAGTACAGGCCTCTGGTAGTTACCTACCGCAACAATGCTCCTGTGGTACTTTCCGATGTTGCCGATGCCATCGACGATGCGGAAAACGTGAAGCTCGCGGCCTGGATGAATGATACGCCTGCGGTGATCGTCAATATACAGCGGCAGCCGGGCTCGAATGTCATCGAGGTTGTCGACCGCGTCAAGAAGCTGCTGCCGCAGTTACAGGGCTCGCTCCCTTCCACCATTCAGGTTTCCATACTTACAGACCGTACGACAACAATCCGGGCATCCGTAAAAGACGTGCAGTTCGAACTGATGCTGGCAGTGGTTTTGGTCGTGATGGTCATCTTCCTGTTCCTCCGCACCCTGTCCGCAACATCCATCCCGAGCGTTGCCGTTCCGCTTTCTTTGGTCGGCACCTTCGGGATCATGTATCTGCTGGGGTTCAGCCTGAATAACCTCACGTTGATGGCCCTCACAATTGCGACAGGCTTCGTAGTGGATGACGCCATCGTCATGATCGAAAACATTGCCCGGTACATAGAGCAGGGCGAATCACCGCTTCAGGCGGCCCTCAAGGGGTCGGAGCAGATTGCCTTCACCATTGTGTCTCTGACCGTCTCCCTTGTCGCCGTCCTCATCCCGCTTCTCTTCATGAGTGATGTGGTGGGGAGGCTTTTCCGCGAGTTTGCCATCACCCTCGGCATTACGATCCTGATCTCCGCAGTCGTATCGCTTACGTTGACGCCGATGATGTGTGCGAAATTGCTGAAGCACAAACCGGAGGAACAGCAGAAGAGGCTCTACCGTGTATCGCAACATATGTTCGACCGAATAATCGCGGCCTACGGCAGGTCTCTGCAATGGGTGCTGCAGCGTCAAACGGCGACACTCGTCGTGGCAGCGGCAACCCTCGTCCTTACCGTGCTCTTATATATTGTCATACCGAAAGGTTTTTTCCCCGTCCAGGATACCGGGCTTATTCTCGGCATTTCGGAAGGGCCGCAGTGGAGCTCGTTTGGGGCAATGGCAGAGAGGCAGCCGGCCCTCGCCCGGGCGATCCTCCGTGATCCCGCCGTGCAGAGCCTATCCACGTTTATCGGAGTGGACGGAACTAATACGACCCTGAACAGCGGACGCGTCCTCATCAACCTGAAACCGCTCTCTCAACGCGATGCGAGTGCAAGTGAGATTATTCGCCGCCTGCAACCTGAACTCGCGAAAATCGAAGGGATCAGCCTCTACATGCAGCCGGTTCAGGATCTCACGGTCGAGAGCCGCGTGAGCCGCACGCAGTACCAGTATAGTCTCGAAGACCCGAATGCCGACGAGCTCGGCTACTGGGCTCCAAGACTTGTTGACGCATTGCGCGAGCTGCCGGAACTTCGCGACGTGAGCAGCGATCAGCAGACCCAGGGACTGCAGGCCTCGCTTGTGATCGACAGGAGTACGGCTTCACGCCTCGGAATTACCCCGCAGCTCATCGACGATACGCTCTACGACGCATATGGCCAGAGGCTGGTATCAACGATGTTCACACAGTTGAACCAGTATCGTGTCATCCTTGAGGTGAAGCCGGAATTCAAGGTGCATCCTGAGAAACTGGGCGCCCTCTATGTCCGAAGCGCCGGCGGCGGGCAGGTGCCCCTCGGCGCGTTTACCCAGTTCAAAGAAACTGTGGGCCCGCTAATCATCAGCCATCAGGGGCAGTTCCCGGCAACAACCCTCTCCTTCAATCTGGCGCCGGAGGCATCCCTTGGGGATGCAGTAAAGGCAATCGATTCAGCCACGAAGAAGCTCGGAATGCCGGCGAGCATCCGGGGGAGCTTCCAGGGCACTGCCCAGGCCTTCCAATCATCGCTCGCTAATGAGTCCATCCTGATCCTCGCGGCGCTGATCACGGTTTACATCGTTCTCGGAGTGCTGTACGAGAGTTACATCCACCCCGTCACGATCCTTTCCACACTGCCTTCCGCAGGGGTGGGAGCGCTTCTTGCCCTGATGATATGTCGCACGGAGTTCAGCGTCATTGCCCTGATCGGTATCATCCTCCTCATCGGCATAGTGAAGAAGAACGGCATCATGATGGTGGACTTTGCCCTTGATGCCGAGCGCAAGGAAGGCAAGAGTCCCGTCGATGCCATCTATCAAGCATGCCTCCTCCGATTCCGGCCGATCATGATGACGACCATGGCGGCGCTCCTGGCAGCGCTGCCCCTGGCAATAAGCACTGGAGTGGGCGCCGAGCTTCGCCGTCCCCTCGGCATCTCCATCATCGGCGGCCTGGTTTTCAGCCAGGTACTCACCCTTTACACGACGCCGGTCATCTATCTCTGGTTCGACCGGCTGGCAGGGCGCTTCGCCAGACCTCGCTCCGATAAAGCAAGTAACGAGGACAGCGAAACATGAGCGGCACGAATTTCTCAGCCCCTTTCATCAGGAGGCCGGTGGCGACAACCCTTTTGACCATAGGAATGGTCCTCGCCGGGCTGGTCGCCGTTCGCTTGCTTCCGTTGTCCGCCTTGCCGCAGGTGGACTATCCGACGATCGCTGTATCTGCGTCCCTGCCGGGGGCGAGTCCGGAGACAATGGCAACATCGGTCGCGGCGCCGCTGGAGCGGCAGTTTGCACACATTGCGGGCGTCACCGAGATGACGTCAACCAGCAACCTTGGCTCCACATCCATCGTCCTGCAGTTCGACCTGGACCGCAACATCAATGGAGCGGCTCGTGACGTCCAGGCTGCGATCAATGCAGCCCGAACCTACCTGCCGGCGGCGCTTCCTTCGAACCCGAACTATCGCAAGGTGAACCCGGCGGAGGCGCCTATCCTCATTCTGGCCCTCACCTCCGATACGGTCAGAAAGGAACAGATGTACGACGCGGCGTCGACCATCCTCCAGCAAAAACTCTCCCAGGTAGAGGGTGTCGGCCAGGTAATAGTCGGGGGAGGCTCGTTGCCAGCGGTGCGCGTGGAGTTGAATCCCCTGTCACTGAGCAAGTACGGGATCGGCCTTGATGATCTGCGCACTGCACTCGCCAGCACCAATGTGAACCGGCCTAAAGGACAACTGGCAAACGGCGAGAAGACATGGGAGATCAAAACGAATGATCAACTGTACAAGGCGGAACAGTATCGACCGCTGGTCGTTGCCTACCAGTCGGGGGCAGCTGTAAGACTGGCTGATGTTGCCGACGTGCAGGACTCGGTGGAGGATATACGCAATGCGGGTCTGGTAAACGGCAAACCCTCCATTATGGTAATCGTGTACCGTCAGCCGGGGGCAAATATCATCGAGACTGTGGACCGAGTCGTTGAGCTTTTACCGCAGCTTGAAGCGTCCGTCCCCGGAGCAATCAACCTCTCCGTCGTTCTCGACCGCACGACGACAATTCGCGCCTCGTTGAGGGATGTCGAGCGCACCCTTGTCATCTCCGGTATACTCGTAATTCTGGTGGTATTCGCGTTCCTGAGGCATTTTCGGAGCGCCCTCATTCCGAGCATTGCCGTGCCAGTATCGCTCATCACCACCTTCGGAGTCATGTACCTCTGCGGCTACAGCCTGGATAACCTTTCCCTCATGGCGCTTACAATTGCCACGGGGTTTGTCGTCGATGATGCGATTGTCGTCCTCGAAAACATCACCCGTCACCTGGAAAAAGGTATTCCTTCCCATCAGGCCGCTTTGCTGGGAGCGCGGGAGATCGGATTCACCGTCCTTTCGATCAGCGTTTCCCTCGTGGCGGTGTTCATCCCCATCCTGCTCATGGGAGGGATGTTGGGGCGCCTCTTCCGCGAATTCGCCGTGACGCTCTCCGCTGCAATTATGGTGTCTCTCGTGGTGTCGCTGACTGTCACACCCATGATGTGCGCATACCTTCTGAAAACGGAAAAAGTCCGAACCCACGGACGGCTTTTTAATATGAGCGCGCGTCTGTTTGACGGGATGCATCAAAAATATGAGAAGAGCCTGTCCTGGGCTCTGAAACATCAGCGACTCATGCTTGCCCTGATGCTCTCCACAATTGTGGTCAGCATCCTGCTGTTCATCATCGTCCCGAAAGGATTTTTTCCGCAGCAGGATACGGGCCGTCTGACCGGCACAATCCTGGCGGCACAGGATATATCGTTCCAATCGATGAGAGAAAAGATGACGGCGATTGTCGATATCATCGGGAAGGATCCCGCAGTGGAAACGGTAGCCGCATTCACCGGCGGCGGCGGCGGGCGAGCGACAACGAATACGGGACGGATGTTCATCGCCCTGAAACCGATAGAGGAGAGGAAGCTCAGCGCCGACCAGGTGATCGCAAGACTTCGCAAAAAAATCAGCAGCGTTCCGGGGGCCCCTGCATACCTCCAGTCCGTACAGGATGTGCGCGCCGGGGGGAGGATGAGCGGGGGACAGTACCAATACACGCTCCAGGGGGAGAACCTGATGGATCTCATGACATGGTCCCCCCGTATAGAACAGCGATTGCGTGAGATTCCCGGTATTGTCGACGTAAACAGCGATCAGCAGGACAAAGGGCTCCAGGCATCGCTTGTTATCGATCGCAGCACGGCGTCACGCCTGGGCGTCAGCCCGCAGGTCATCGACGATACGCTTTATAGCGCCTTTGGCCAGCGGCAGGTATCCATAATGTATACGCCGTTGAACCAGTACCATGTGGTAATGGAGGTAGAGCCAAGCTTCTGGCAACGTCCGGACACACTGCGCCATATCTATGTGCCGTCATCGACGGGGCCGCTCGTTCCGCTCAGCGCGATCGCCCGTTACGAAATGACGCAGACGACACTCTCAGTAAGCCATCAAGGACAATTCCCGGCGGTGACGTTGTCGTTCAATCTCGCGCCGGGACTGTCCTTGGGCGATGCGGTGAAAGCGATCGAGTCCGCCACCCGGAATATGGGATTACCTTCGAGCATTCGCGGCAGTTTTCAGGGGACGGCCCAGGTCTTTCAGGCATCCCTCGCCAGTCAGCCTCTCCTGATCCTTGCCGCGCTGGTAGCGGTCTACATCGTCCTTGGCGTGTTGTACGAGAGTTACATTCATCCCCTCACCATCCTCTCCACGCTGCCGTCGGCGGGCGTCGGGGCATTCGTAGCACTGCTGATCTCGCGCACGGAGCTTACCATCATCGCCCTGATCGGCCTCGTCCTGCTAATCGGCATCGTGAAGAAAAACGGCATCATGATGGTGGACTTTGCCCTGGAGGCGGAACGTAAGGAAGGGAAAAGCCCGGAAGAAGCCATCTATCAGGCCTGTCTGCTCCGGTTCCGGCCGATCATGATGACGACCATGGCGGCCCTGCTCGGAGCAGTGCCCCTGGCCATTGGATTCGGCGTCGGGTCGGAGCTCCGCCGTCCCCTCGGTATCGCTATTGTCGGCGGGTTGATCTTCAGCCAGATGCTCACGCTCTATACGACTCCGGTGGTATATCTCTATCTCGATCGTCTGCGGCTCCGCCTGGAAGGAAGAAAGACGGAGCGAAAGCGGCTGGCTGCCCATAATGTGGCTGCGGGAGCGCCGGAAGTGCAGTGATGGGATTCGGACGGTGGCAGGATCAAAAAAATCGTTGTTTGCGGGAGTTCATCTTGGTAAGATGAGCCGTCTAAAAGGAGAGACCTTTACGAAATTGTATAAAACCAGCATTTATGTCATTCCGGCCCCCGATGAAGACGTTCGACGGCAGGATTTTCTTGCCCCCTTTGACAAAGGGGGCTACAGGGGATTTCTGATAGTGGAATAAAATCCCCCCGACCCCCTTTCATAAAGGGGGTGAGAAGGAGAAAAGATTTCTCCTTTCAGTCGAAATGACAAAAAGAGAATTATGACACAGTCTCAAAGCCCGGAATGACGAATAGAGGAGTTATGCAAAGGTCTCAAGGAATAACTTATGATTCGCGCTAAATCAGATTATCGAGAATGGATAAAGCCGCGCAGCGTTGCAATTGCTGCCGTTGCAGGGGCGCTCGTCATTTTCATTGCCTGTGCGGTTGGACCTGACTATGTGAGACCGAAAGCCGAAACGCCCGCTGCCTACAAGGAAGCAGCGGACTGGAAGGTGGCACAGCCGCAGGAGGCCGTCGTCCGCGGGGCCTGGTGGAAGGTATTTCAAGATCCTCAACTTGACGCCCTTGAGGAGCAGGTGAATATCTCGAATCAGAATGTTGCCGCGGCGGAGGCGCAATTCAGGCAGGCGCGCGCCCTCGTGCAGGCTGCCCGGGCAGGCTATTTTCCCACTGCCGCAATCGGAGCCTCTGCCACGCGTTCCCTCGGATCATCTAATGCCGGCAACGCTCTTGGTACGACGAACCAGGTTTCCGACCTGCTATTGACGGGAACCGCCTCGTGGGAACCGGATATCTGGGGCAAGGTCCGCCGCACCGTCGAAGCGAGCGAGGCCGGCGCCCAGGCAAGCGCAGCGGACCTCGAATTGATCCGCCTCAGCACTCAGGCCGCACTGGCACAGAGCTATTTCCAGCTCTGCGCCCTTGACGCTCAAAAGAAGCTTCTCGACGCAACGGTTGCCGCCTACCAGAAAGCCATGGAACTTACGAATAGGCGCTACGCGAGCGGTGTGTCATCGAAGGCCGACGTCCTTCAGGCGGAAACGCAGCTCAAAACCACGCAGGCGCAGGCGATCGATGTAGGCGTGCAGCGCGCCCAACTTGAGCACGCAGTCGCACTGCTCGTCGGCAAACCCGCATCTGTTTTATCCATCCCTGTAACGCCGCTCGCTGCGACGCCGGCCGCCGTACCTTTCGGTATTCCGTCGGAACTCCTCGAACGAAGGCCTGACATCGCTGCTGCGGAACGGCGCGTCGCGGCAGCGAATGCCCAGATCGGGGTTGCCAAGGCGGCATATTTCCCGAATATTGTCTTAAACGCAACGGGCGGATTTGAATCCTCGCATCTGTTCGACTGGCTCTCCTGGCCGAGCCGCCTGTGGTCGGTTGGCCTGGCCCTGACGGAGACAGTATTCGATGCAGGGCTGCGGAGCGCCCTCACGGACCAGGCACGGGCAGCCTATGACGCTACCGTGGCGTCTTATCGTCAAACTGTACTCGGGGGATTTCAGGAAGTGGAGGACAATCTCGCTGCGCTACGGATACTGGAGGAGGAATCCCGCATCCAAGGTGAAGCGGTAAGCGCCGCGCGACGATCGGTGGACTTGAGCATGAACCAGTACAGAGCCGGAACGATCAGCTACCTCGACGTGGTAACTGTTCAAGCTATCTTGCTCGTAAACGAAAGAACCGCCATCGATATCCTCGGTCGCCGGATGGCCGCCAGCGTCCTCCTGATCAAAGCGATCGGCGGCGGCTGGAATTCCTCCACGCTCCCGTCAAACAAGGATCTCAACAGCAGCAAGAATGACAAGCGTGATTAATCGAGCGCCGGCTGGTCCGAATCGCAAAGAGATCTACTCACCAATGATTTTCACAAGGGCCCTTTTCCTTCTCCTGCCGTCAAATTCTCCGTAAAAAATTTGCTCCCAGGGGCCGAAATCGAGCCTGCCGTTTGTAATCGCAACGACTACTTCCCTTCCCATGATCTGACGTTTCAAGTGGGCATCCCCGTTATCCTCACCGGTACGATTGTGGCGGTACTGCGATACAGGTTCATGGGGCGCCAGCTTTTCCAGCCATTCTTCATAGTCCTGATGGAGGCCGGACTCGTCATCGTTGATGAAAACGGAAGCCGTGATGTGCATGGCGTTTATAAGTGCAAGGCCCTCGGTTATTCCGCTATCTCTAAGGCATTGTTCCACCTGCGGTGTAATATTGACGAATGCCCTCCTGCCGGGGGTATTAAACCATAATTCCTCACGATAGGACTTCATGATGCGATTCTCCTTTTTCAAGATTCACTGATGGCGTATTTATCATGAAGGGGGAAACCATACAATAGCTGCTGGATTCCCGCCTAAAAATCTCCCAACCCTCTTTGCCGAAGGGAGAATAGAGGGAGTGGATTAGCGTATAGAAATCCCTCTCAATCTCCCTTTACAAAAGGGAGAAACATGTTGGGGAATGACGATGAGGAATCAGGTATTGTCTCGAAACAGTTTGAGCCAGATGGGTCCGCTCATGGCAACCAATCCGAGTATGGCGAAGGCAAATCCCCATCCGTACGTTCCGTTGCCGGAGACATCGAGCACGAAACCGAAGGCGAGAGGTGCAAGAAATGCCATGCCGAATCCGACAAACGCATACAGCGCCAGGGTCCTGCCACGTTCAGAGTCATGTGCCGCTGCGACTACACCGGCTGTCAGCGCAGCGCTGTCCAGCATCATGGCAATCCCATAGAGCAGGCAGAGTCCCGCGACCATAATAAAAGGCAGAGCGGCGGCAAAGCCTATGACACAGCCGATGAGGCCGGCGGCAAGCATAAAAATGGCGATGACGCGCCGGCGTTCCGAAATTAGCGCCAGTTCATTGCCCAGGATACTGGCAGGCACGCCCGCGAAAAGAACGATCGTTGCCAGGTTCTGCGGACTGAGATGATATTCGCGCATAGTTTGCAGGCTTATGCTGAAAGCCAGAAAGGCGACGAGCCATGTACGAAATCCAAAGAGCTCCCAGCAGTGTACTGCATATCCACACATGTAGCCTACGGCCGAACGGTTTCGGAGAGCTCCGCGAAAGTTGAATGATGAGAGGAGGGGTTCTCTTAACGGCAGATCAGGCGTCTTTGGTTTAACGGCAAAAGCGAAGATCAGTATGGCTCCCAGGCAGCCCAAGGCCAGTGTCGCAGCCGCCCAGCGCCAGTCAAGCCAGGTCACCAGCCATCCTGACAGAAATACCGATATGGCCGTTCCGATGCCATACGAAGACGTGTAAAAGGCAATAGACCTGCTCTGAGTTTTTCCTGTGATGTGATCGCTCAGCGCCTTCAGCCCCGGCATGTACGTCCCGGCCAGGCTGACACCCGCGCAGAATCTAAATAACATTGCTGTAAGGGTGCCCTGGGCAAGCCACCCGAAGCCTGCCATCGAGGCGGCGCCGAAGACGGCCGAATAGAGATAGATGCGGCGTGGATCAATCCTGTCGGTGAGACTCACAAGGATGGGCACAAAGGCCGCGTATCCCCCATAGAAGATGCCGTTGATCCAACCGGCCTCGGTGTTGCTGAGACCCCATTCAGCCTGAAAGCCGGGAAGAAGGGCCGGGAAGTACATCGTTCCCGCCATGGAGAATATTTCAGCAGCACAGAGGTAGATAATGAATGTAATCTGACTGTTCATGCAAATAAAAATATGAAGTTAAAAAAATTAATTGCCCTTTGTCGGATTTTTCTATCATTCTTTTCGGATTATTGTAATAATCAATTGCATTGAACTCAATAGATTTTTTAAATTTATCATATGGAAAATACATTTCGAGAGACCGGCGGTATTGAAGCAGTGCTGTTTGATTTCGGAGGGGTTCTTTCTGAGGAAGGCTTCAAAAACGGCCTTCAGGCAATAGCAAGATTAAATGGAATAGACGAAGAGAGTTTTTTCAGGACTGCCAATGATGTGGTTCATGCATGCGGCTACGTTATCGGCAAAGTCCCTGAAAGCACCTATTGGGAGATATTGAGGGAGACTACCGGCATCCGGGGTGATGATCAGTATCTGAGAAATGAAATACTATCCCGTTTCAGAATGAGAGAATGGATGATCGACACAGTGAAAAGGCTCAAGGCGCTTAAAGTCCGTGTAGGTATCCTCAGTGACCAGACCAACTGGCTTGATGAACTCGACGCTCGCGATAATTTTTTCCGACAGTTCGATTATGTTTTCAACAGCTATCATGTGGGAAAAAGCAAGAAGGACCCGAGTCATTTTAAGGACGTGGTCCGCATATTAAAAATTGAGATTCATAAGGTACTCTTTATTGACGATGACGCGGGAAACTGTGAAAGGGCTAAACAGGCGGAGTTGAAGGTTATTCATTACAGGGACCGTGAACTGTTTCTTGAAGAGATTGCGGGGTATTTCCCGGGAATAACATCATAAAACGTAGTGCAGACCTTCAGGTCGGCCATATTAGCAGGACTAAAGTCCTGCACTACATCTGCGCAACGTCTTTCCAATTGACACATATATACATTTTTCTTATACTTTCATATCTTTTCCGCTTAACACCCTTCATTTCTTATTAACCAAGAGTGACAAGGAGGACCCATGCAGCTGATAAATCAACTGGATGCCATCTTTAAACCTAAGAGTGTTGCGGTGATCGGAGCTTCACCATCTCCCGGTAAACTTGGCTATGATGTCGTTTACAATCTGATCCATGCCGGCTTTGCGGGTGCAATATATCCTGTCAACCCAAAGGCGGATCAGATTCTGGGTCGTCCTGCATTCAAGCAGATCGGTGATATTTCGCCCTCACCGGATCTCGCAGTCGTGATCATTCCGGCAAAGGCAGTGCCCGGAGCCATCGACCAATGTGGTAAGGCGGGGGTGAAGGCCGCTGTTGTTATTACAGGGGGGTTTGCGGAAGCGGGAGAAGAAGGTGAGAAACTTCAGGAAGAGCTGGCAAGTACCGCACGCCGCTACGGCATCCGGGTAATCGGACCCAACTGCCAGGGTGTGAATAATCCTCATCATAATCTCTGTGCCTCATGGCCGCTGCTTACCAGTAAGGGCCGCATGGCTTTTATCTCCCAGAGCGGGACGGTCGGGGCGGCGCTCATGGATTGGGCAAGCGAAGAACACCTCGGGGTGAGTGCCTTTGTAAGTCTGGGAAATCGCGCCGACGTCGATGAAACAGACTGCATCCAGTATTTTAACCATGATCCCAACACCATGGTAATCGCCCTCTATGTGGAAGGCGTCAAACGACCGGTTGACTTTCAAAAAGCCCTGGCTGCGGCTACGAAACCCGTCGTCATTCTGAAGTCCGGGCGCACGCCGAGGGGCCGTGTTGCGGCGGAGTCACACACCAAGTCAATGGCGGGAGTGGATGCCGTGTACGACGCCGTCTTCAGGAAATACCGGGTCCACCGCGCCGATACTATCGAAGAACTCTACGACTATGCCAAGGCATTAGCCTACATGTCCAAGCCTCCGGGAAAACGCCTGCTCAATATTACCAGTTCGGGAGGCTCTGCCATCCTGGCCATCGATCAGGCGGAAAAACTCGGTTTCGAATCGCCGCGACCGGACGCCGCCCTGCGGGAACGGTTGCGAGCGATCTTACCCGCCCACTGTTCCGTTGATAACCCTATAGACCTTACGGGAGACGTGATCGGCGATCCGACGCTATATAGCAAAGTAATCGATGCCGCCAAAGATAACTATGACACTACGGTCATCATTTTTGGCGACCCGATTGCCGGGGCATCCAGGATTGTCACTCCCGGCGCCTCTGAGGTGGTTATCTTTCTGGGCGGCGCCGATGTCGAAAGGGAAGAGCGCCTTCTGATTCACCAGCGGGGCATACCTGTCTTTCCTACTCCTGAGCGCGGCCTCAAGGCATTGTATCAATTCTTCCGCTTTGACAGCCGTTCCATTCTTCCCTCTTCGCCGCACGCATCGACATCAGGTTTGCAACTGATGCCCGCCGGTGAGGCAGCGGCATTGCTGGATGAGGCCGGCATTCCCGTGGCCGCCGCGAAACTCGCCAGATCGTCCGAGGAGGCCTCTGCGCTGGCCCGCAATTTTGCCACTCCCGTGGTCCTCAAGGTAGCCTCGCCGGACATAGCCCATAAGAGCGATGTTGAAGGCATACGCCTTAATCTATCCACCGATAAAGAAGTACGCACCGCTTATCACGAAATCATGGCAAGCGCCGCGGCTCGCGCCCCCCATGCCCACGTCGAAGGGGTAACCGTATCGCCCATGGCTGAAGCGGGCGGGCTGGAAGTTATTGTGGGAGTTTTCACCGATCCTCAGTACGGGCCTATCCTGATGTTCGGCCTAGGAGGGATTTTTACTGAAATTTACAGGGATGTGCAGTTCTGCCTGCTCCCTGCCTCGGAGGAGGAATTGCGGCAGACGATCCAGGCCATCACCGGGTATCCGCTGCTCGCCGGCGTCCGGGGCCACCGCCCGAAAGACTTGAAGAAGCTGATAGAAGTCATGAAGGGTGTGTCTAAACTGGCAATTGATAATCCAGAAATTGATCAGATTGATCTGAACCCCGTGCTTATCTATGAACAGGGTGCCCTTGTCGTGGACGCCCGAATCTTCAGGCGGACGTCGTAGGCGGCTATGTGGCTTATGCAGTGGTGAATGGTTGTGGCACGCAGCGTTGCCGCTTTGAGGGCTCATATATCTGAGCCTTCAGTGGATTTTGACATGTTTCACGAGATTGGCCATGATCAGACCGTAAAAACTTTCCCTGCCGGACTGGTAATGCCAGCCCAGGTGGGTGAAGCAATTTGCACACACAGCGATGCACCAGGTGAATCCCGTAAACCACGTAGCCTCGTATGTGGGGATGCCGTAGATGAAACATCCCCATGCCCTGGAAAAGCAGCCGATATGGAAAGTAATTCCAAGAGGATTTTTAAATATATGTGCATGTTGACCGTTTGCGGCAATGCTATATTCAACAGTTGTGATCTCGTTTCTACAGTTTTTACAAATGATTGACTCTTTCTTTTTTTCTGTTTCCGTTTCCTGCAGTATTTTCGAGCAGACTGCCTCGATTTGCTCGTCCGAAGATTCCTTGACTGTCAACGGATGGCCTATGTGATATGGATGTATTTCGTTGCTTGTGCGAAAAGTCATATTCAGGAAACTTCCTGTACCCCGGAGCGTTGGTTCATATTTCCGAATTGAACCACTTTGTCTTATTTTACTTGATTTGACGCTCTAAAGCAAATTACCAAAAGAGCCGATTATTGTTAAGAGGTGTCTGGGAGTGATGCCAGAAATTAAAAGAAGAGCCGAATTTAAAGTAGCGATAATTATTCTTCTGGTTCTAAGTATATCATTGCCCGCTCACTCTGCTGAGGTGTACAGATGGGTTGATAAAGAAGGGGTATTACACTTCTCGGATGATCAACCGGAAGGGGTCAAGGAGACTAAACGGCTGAAGGTGGAAGATTCGGCGCCAAGGGAAGAAGTCCCTGGCGTGAAACTGGAAGTGCCCGGGGAAAAGGTTACAACACCACAACCGCAACAGAAAAAAGAATGGGGCAGGATAACTTCAAGAACGCAACAGAAGTTGCAGAATTTTCCCCTGGTCTTTCAGAAGTTTAATTGGTGTGCCTTTGCCAGCATGGAAATGGTTTTTAAATACTACGGCTTCGATGTTGATCAGGATGCGATTTACAAAAATTTAAATGCGCGGAGGAGAAGTACCGTCAGGGAAGGAGAAGGACTCGATCCAAGAACAGTAGCCCGCTTCATGAGCAGGGCGGGACTTAATGTTGATTACCATGAAGAGGGCGATCTTGAAGCCGTAAAAAGTTATATTGATAAAGGCATTCCCGTAATATGTGGGCGTATTGCACCCGGGAAATGGGAAGGTACACGGCACATGGCAGTAATAATAGGGTATGACGATGTATATAAGTCAGTCGTACTTGCTGACCCCGGCTATGGCCGTGAAATATCAATTACCTATGATGAGTTTATGGATGAGTGGGGAAGAGCCAATAGACCGATGATTGCTGTATCCAAATAACGATACATGGATTACCCGAAATTAAGAAAAACAGTTATGTGTCAGTCCCCGTCCATAAAGGTACAACCGTGGGATTGATTCTCTTGACAACTTCCGCGTACCTGTGTTACGCATCACTCCAACATGGATAATCTGCAAGGACGTGAGGGAAGGCGGTGAAAATCCGCCACGGGCCCGCCGCTGTAACCGGGGACGAAAACCGCATCAGCCACTTTCCTCTCAAGGATGGGAAGGCGCGGCAAGTAGAAAGAGCCGGAAGTCAGAAGACCTGTCTGCAGACCGAAGATAGATTTGGCCTGTGCGCGGTGCAGCCAAAGCTGAAAGCACCGGAGATGAAAAACGGCATCCACGGATCAATAAAATGGTTCGTGGATTTTTTATTATCGTATGGCACGAAAATTGTTGTTTCTGAGGCACGGAGATATCGGTGAGCAGTATCGCGATCGCTGTATCGGGACTGAATGAATGCGGACAGGTGGAGTAAGAGGTCGGTTTGTATGGCAAAGATCATTCTCATAACAGGGGGCAGCAGGAGCGGTAAAAGCACGTACGCCCAGCGTGTTGCCGAATCGTTTTCCGGCACCCGGACGTATATAGCAACCTGTCCTGTCATCGATAAGGAAATGGATGATCGCATACGCAAGCACAAAGAAGCCCGTCAATCAGCATCCTGGCAAACGATCGAAGAGGTGACAGACCTTGCCGGCGCCCTGCGCAGGTCAAAGGGAAGCCAGGTGACCATCGTTGACTGCCTCACCTTATGGGTCAACAATCTCATGTATGAAGCGGAGCAAGAAAAGAGATATCTCGATGAAGAGGTGATTGGCACAAAGTGTGAGGATGTCGTTGGAGTCTGTAGCGACCTTACCGGCACGGTTATTTTTGTAACCAATGAAGTGGGGATGGGCATCGTGCCCGAAAATCCCGTCTCCCGGCTGTTCCGGGACCTAGCAGGGCGGTGCAATCAGATTATGGCGGGTCACGCAGATGTTTTCATTTTCATGGTAAGCGGCATTCCCCTCTATATTAAGGGAGAGAAAATCTTATGAACTTACTGGAATCGACGATTAAAAAGATAGTCCCCCAGGACGCGGATGCCCGTGCCCAAGCGAGGACAAGGCTTGAACAGCTCACTATGCCGCACTGGGCGCTCGGCAGATTGATGGACCTGGCCGAAGAATTAGCGGGGATGACGGGTTCCATAAAGCCGCCCGTAGGCCGCAAGACTGTGGTCATCATGGCAGGTGATCATGGCATCGCTGCGTCGGGGGTAAGCAAATATCCGCAGGAAGTAACTGTTCAGATGGTGTATAACTTTGTACGGGGCGGCGCAGGTATCAATGCCCTGGCGAAGCTTGTCGGTGCGCAGGTTGTGGTTGTCGATATGGGTGTGGCCGGTGACTTGGGTGAGCTCGTCAAATCGGGGAAGATCATTTCCAAACGGACGGGAGCGGGAACAAGGAATATGGCCACCGGACCGGCCATGTCCCGGAATGAGGCCGTTCGCTCCCTGGAAGGGGGAATTGAGGTGGCCCTGGAACTGGGGCCATCGACTGATATCTTCGGTACGGGCGATATGGGGATCGGCAACACTTCGCCCAGTGCCGCTGTCATTGCCGTATTCAGCGGATCACCGCTTGCCGAGATTGTAGGCCGTGGTACAGGCATTGATGATGCACAGCTTGTGCATAAAAATGCGATGATCGAACAGGCCCTGGAGATGAACAGGCCCGACCCAGGCGACGCCCTTGATGTCCTCGCAAAAGTTGGGGGATTTGAGATCGGCGGGATAGCCGGCTTAATCCTGGGCGCTGCCTACATGAGAAAGCCCGTGCTCGTGGATGGATTCATCTCCACTGCCGGCGCACTCATAGCCGCTCGTTTAGCTCCCGCTGCCCGGGAATACATGATCGCTTCCCATCGCAGCATGGAGAGGGGGCATCAGATAGCCCTCGACTGCCTGGGGAAAAAACCACTTCTGGATCTGGATCTGAGACTCGGCGAAGGAACAGGCGCGGCCTTATCCATGAATCTTGTGGAGGCCGCCGTTCGCATTCTTACGGAAGTGGCCACTTTTGAGGAAGCGGCCGTATCCAAGGCGGACAAATGAAACCCCTGTTGGCAGCCATCCAGTTTTTGACAGTCATCCCATTTCCAAAGAGTTTCACCGGTGGAGAAAAGGAACTCGAGAAATGTGTGCCGTTCTTCCCCGTCGTTGGTTTGCTCATCGGCATTATCATAGCGGCTTTTGATCATGTCATGGGCTTCATATTTCCCCCGCTGCCGGCAAGCGTGATGACCGTGATTGCCATGACAGGCATATCGGGGGGGTTACACATGGATGGCCTGGCGGATACGGCGGATGGTTTTTTCAGCGCCCGTCCGCGTGAGCGGGTTCTTGAAATCATGAGAGACAGCCGGACAGGCGTCATGGGCGTTCTCGGTGTGGTGTTTGTAATTGTACTGAAGGTCTCTGTCTTAATCTCACTCTTCCCGCCTTTCCGTCCCGGGATCATTGTCCTCATGCCTCTGGCGGGGCGGTGCTCTTTCGTTGTGATGATGACGGCTCTTCCATATGTCAGACGCGAAGGCGGCCTGGCGACTGCCTTCGGGGTTGGCAAGTCATGGCTAAACGTTCTTTGGACATCGGCGTTTCTCCTTGCCGCAGGATGGCTTGCGGGACACTGGATGGGCCTCGCAGCAAGTTTTTCTGCCCTTCTGATGGCGGCTCTGTTTTCAGTTTACTGCTTTCGCAAGATTGGTGGCTATACGGGTGATACCCTGGGAGCCGGTTGCGAGATCACAGAGATTATCCCGGCCATCGCAGCTTTGGCTTTGATGGGCATTGTGTACTGATTTAACGGGGGGACTGAGAGACATTCTTAAATTTCAAATCTCCGGGCCTGAAAATTTTACATGAGACTGGAATATCAGATTCTTGCCGCCATACTTCTGGACTTCATCGTGGGCGATCCGCCGTGCCTTCCCCACCCCGTGAAACTGATAGGACGTTTAGCTTCTTTCCTGGAGACACCGCTGAGAAAAATATTTCCGAATCCACGCGCGGCAGGCGCAATGCTTTATAAGGCTAAAACCTTTGCATAACTCCCCTATTCGTCATTCCGGGCTTGACCCGGAATCTAGGAAATACTTGATAATACTGGATTCCGGCTTTCGCCGGAATGACATAAATGCTGGTTTTATACAATTTTGCAAAGGTCTCAGAGTGTATAATTAGTGCATCCAAGATTCAAAGTAGAGTAATGTATCTAATTCTATGAAAGCATCCGGATCAAGCAAAGAGATCACCGCTAAGTTCATTCTTAGGGCGTTGCACCATAGAAATTACCGGCTCTTCTTTGGCGGTCAAAGCATCTCCCTCGTCGGAACGTGGATGCAGCAGATTGCCATGGGCTGGCTGGTCTACCGGCTCACCAATTCGGCATTACTACTTGGTCTAGTCAGTTTTTCCAGTCAAATCCCCGTCTTTCTTTTCGCATCTATTGCCGGTGTATATGCGGACAGATGGAATCGCCATCGCATGCTGGTTGCTACTCAGACGCTTTCCATGATCCAGGCCTTGACCCTTGCCTTTCTTGCCCTCACCGGTACGATACATGTCTGGCAGATTATTGCTCTGAGTATCTTCATTGGTGTGATCAACGCATTTGATATGCCCACCCGTCAGTCCTTCATAGTGCAAATAGTAGATAAAGCGGAGGACCTCGGAAATGCGATTGCTCTGAATTCTTTTATGTTCAACGGTGCGCGGCTCATTGGACCGGCCATTGCAGGAATATTGATCGGGTTTTTGGGTGAAGGCATCTGCTTTCTCATTAATGGGCTGAGCTATGTCGGCATAATTATAGCTCTGCTTGCGATAAAGGTTCCGAAAAGAAAAAAAGCGGCGCACGCATCTCGTCTGTGGCAGGATTTGAAAGAGGGTTATTCCTATGCGTTTGGATTTGCACCGATCCGTTACATCCTTCTTCAGCTTGGATTGATGAGCTTCATGGGCATGTCATACGCTGTCCTCATGCCCGTTTTTGCGAAAGATATTCTCCACGGCGGACCTCACACGCTGGGATTTCTCATGGCGGCATCGGGTATCGGCGCCCTCACAGGCTCCGTCTATCTCGCATCGCGGCAGACGATTCTGGGGCTGGGACGACTCATTGCATATGCTTCCGTTATTTTCGGTATGGGGATCATCGCCTTTTCCCTATCAAAAATTCTCATTGTTTCGCTGTCCATGATGTTTCTTACCGGATTCGGGATGATTGTACAGATAGCATCGAGCAACACAATTCTCCAGAGCATTGTGGAAGAGGATAAGCGTGGCCGTCTGATGAGTATTTATACGACGGCCATTATCGGCATGGCGCCAATTGGAAACCTCTTCGCAGGTGCACTGGCGTCCTGGATCGGCGCCCCCAACACCCTCATTTTGAGCGGATTATCCTGCATAATCGGCTCGCTGCTCTTTATCATGAAACTCCCACACATAAGAAAAAAAGTTCGTCCCATTTACGTCAAGATGGGCATCATCTCCGAACTGGAATGATAAATTTCAAAAGTCTTAGCATCAAAAAATATTGGAAATTTTGTATTAATTATATTATACTAAGACTTAGAATCTTTTGAAATGAATTGAGGTGTTTATGAGGTTTGATATTGCTAAGGACGGCAGTGGTCTGGTTTATGAAATACGGCAGATTGTCATCGTGGCCAATAAACTGAAAGAATATGGCATAGAGGTAACCTGGGAGAATATTGGCGACCCCATTAATAAAGGTGAAAAAATACCTGAATGGATGAAAGAGGTGCTCATTGAAATTCTAAGGAATGACCTTTCTTACGGCTATTGTCCTACCAAGGGTGTCGATGAAACCCGTGAGTTCCTGGCGGATCGGGTAAACAAGATGGGCCACGTGCAGATAACACCTGAAGATATAATTTTTTTCAACGGCCTGGGTGATGCGATTGCACGGGCATACAGTGCCATACGGGTTGATGCGAGGATCATCATGCCTGAACCCACTTATTCTACACATCTGCTGGCGGAAGTGCTCCATGCCTCATTCCCACCCAATACATACCGGATGAATCCCTATAGGGACTGGGCTCCTGACATCCGCGAACTCGAGCAGAAGGTGAGAAGCTATAAATCGATCGTCGGGATTCTGGTTATAAATCCGGACAATCCTACGGGCTTTGTCCATTCCCCCGAGACACTGCAGCAGATCGTGAAGATTGCCAGGGAGTATGACCTCTTTCTTATTTTCGACGAAACGTACATCAACATTGTGTACAACGGAAAATCAACGGTAAGCCTGTCTGATATTATCGAAGACGTGCCCGGCATCAGCATGAAGGGCATCTCCAAGGAATTTCCCTGGCCCGGTTCGCGGTGCGGCTGGATGGAGGTATACAATGTACATAAGGACGAGAAATTCGAGAGGTACTTCAACACTATAGTGAATCAGAAGATGTCCGAGGTTTGTTCGACCACACTGCCGCAGATGGCGATTCCAAAAATCATTACCCATCCGGAGTATAAGAAATACCAGGAATCTCGTATCCGACACTACGAAAGACTCTCCAACATAGCCTATAATAGTCTCAAGGACGTCCCCTATCTCATCGTGAACAGAAGCAACGGCGCCTTCTATATGTCGGTGGTTTTTAACGAGGCGTCGCTTAATGACAGGCAGACGCTGCCTATTAAACAGCCGGAGATCAGGCAATATGTTGAAAAACTGGTGTCTGAAAGAATAGAGTATGATAAACGTTTTGTTTATTACCTCTTAGGTTCCACGGGGATTTGCGTCGTTCCGCTAACTTCTTTCTTTACCTCCGTACCGGGTTTCAGGATGACCTTGCTCGATAGAGACGCGGATAAGTTTGAATATGTCATGAAGACACTTGCGGAAAAGACCGTCGAGTATATCGAGTCTGCACACTAAGCCTCCCATAAAGATAGAGACATGTTGCCGCATGTCTCTATCTTCTTAAAATCCTATTCCGGAATATTATTTGATCAAGCGCCGGTGCATTTTGTGGATTGCCAGCGGAAAAAACACGATGCAGGAAATCACAAAATAGCAGAATCCCGGCAGCAGCGACATGTCGACTATGCCGAGACTTAGAGACCTGGCAAGATTTACCAAGTGCGTCAATGGCAGGAGAATGGCGATGTGTTGAGCCCAAGCGGGCAGATTCTCGATGGGGAAAAAGGTCCCGCTGAAGAGAAACATGGGGGTGATGAATAGAAATACGGGCAGGTTGAACAGCTCTATGTTAGGTACAATTGCCGTAAAGATCATTCCGATTGAACCAAAGGCAATGCCCCCGATAACAGCCAGTGGTATAATCAAGAGGCCTTCAGGGTAACGGATGAGGCCAAATAAACTGATAACCCCCAGCATGATTGATGTGGCAATAACCGATTTGGTGGCTCCCCAGACAATTTCCCCGGTGATGATTTCCTCAAGATTAAGCGGCGTTGCCATCATGGCGTCAAATGTTTTCTGATAATACATGCGCACGAAGGAGGCATAGGTGCTCTCAAAGAAGGCGTTGTTCATGATATTGATGGCAAGAAGGGCCGGCGCAATGAAAAGCATGTACGATATTTCGGAACCCTGATAATCAACATTTCCAACGAGGGCGCTCAAGCCCACTCCGAAGGCAACTAAATAGAAGAAAGGTTCGAGCAAGGGGGGAATGAAACTGATCTTCCAGTTCTGCCGGTAAACAAGCAGATTTCTCTCCCAGACCCGCAAGAAGCGCATGGATAGATGAAGCGGTAAAATTTTCCTCATTCTCTCAGCTCCCTGCCTGTTAATTTTAGGAAGACGTCTTCCAGTGTCGCCATGCGCATGATGCATCCTTCCTTGCAATATTCATTGCTGATCTCACGGAAGAGGGCATTTCCATCACCGGTATTTATAATCAACCGATGGCCCAGATCCTCATGTTCCATATTCCTGGATTGGACGAATGCCCGCAGCGTCTGGCTCGGCTCAAGCACTTCTATGATATCGTGGCCTACATGTTGCCTGATTAGTTCAAAAGGTTTTCCCTCTACCAGTATGCCTCCATGGTCCATGATGATTAGGCGATCACAAAGCCGGGACGCTTCGTCCATATTATGGGTGGAAATTAATGTGGAAAGCCCCTTTGCCTTGAGCTCTCCTAAACGCTCCCACACCTGATGGCGGGACTGGGGGTCCAGTCCCGTCGTTGGTTCATCCAGAATTAGGAGTTCCGGCGCGTTCAGCAGTGCTCTGGCCAGAACCAGACGGCGCATCATGCCTCCGGAAAGTTCCGTAATCCTGGCATCTTTGCGGTGATCGAGGGCCATAAACTTAAGAAGGCTCTCGGCCTGTACCTGCGCTGCTTGTGGTGACATGTTGAAGTATCGGGAAAAAACCTCTAAATTCTGTTTTACCGTAAGGTCGGGATCCAAATTATTCTCCTGGTGACACACGCCGAGCCTGGACTTTATGGCACGCGAGTTTTTTGTGACATCAAGACCGAAGACTTCGAGGACGCCGCTCGTCATCGGTGAGAGGCCATAGAGCATCCTGATGGTTGAGGTTTTCCCGGCGCCATTGGGGCCCAGTATTCCAAAACATTCTCCCGGATATACCTTGAAAGAAATATTATCGACGGCTACGAGGTCGCCAAATATCTTGGTAAGATTTTTCGCCTGAACGATCGGGCTCATCGATAATTTTTCAGGGTAACTTTCTTGCGCGACTTTCATGCGGTAATCCGTTCTCTTGAGAGCTGCATTTGGTCAATATGACTTTGCGTTTGTCATTTAAATGAATTGTAAGAATCTGTTGAATATGCTACTTATCCGGCCATCTTTGATATGTTATATCAGATCAGGATTCTTCTTAAAACATAATTTAGCGAAAAACCATTTAATCATAGATACAGGTCACAACGCGGGAGGAAAATTAATATGTCTGGCTTATTGGAGGAAACACTGGCGAAATATAACAAGGGGCTGGTTTTCGTCTATACGGGGAACGGCAAGGGTAAGACAACGGCCGCCATGGGGCAGGCACTGCGGGCAGTGGGGCACGGGTTGAAGGTGTTGGTAATTCAATTTATGAAGGGGAAAAAATACGGCGAGGTAATAGCCTGCGAAAAATTTCTTCCCGGCGTAACCATTTGCCCGTGCGGTCTCGACAGCTTTGTGATGAGGGGAAACCCGGCCCCTGTTGATATCGATTTAGCGCAACAGGGGTTAAACCTTGCCAGGAAATCCCTGTCTTCCGGCGAATATAACATGGTTATTCTGGATGAAATAAATGTTGCCCTCGACTTTGGACTGGTTTCCGTAAAGGACGTTGTGGAAATGATAAAAGGGAGAGCAACAAATGTGGACGTGGTCATGACGGGAAGATATGCTCCTCCGGAAATTATAGAGATCGCCGATACGGTTAGCGAGGTAAACGAGATTAAACATCATTACTCGACGGGGTTGAAGGAAAGGGCCGGTATAGAGTACTAGCCTAGAAGGCGGAACTGCAAGGTCATCGGAGAGGGATGGAGGCTGATGAAGAAGACCCCGAAGGAAGAGCTCAACAGGCGTATCAGAGCGCTGCAGAGACGCATGGAATCAGGGGAGATAAACGGTGCCCTGATTGTTCAGAATGCGGATCTTTTCTATTTCACGGGAACTGTGTCGCAGGGGTATCTGTTTATACCGCCTTCCGGGGAGCCTCTTTTTTTTGTGCGCAGGAACGCGGAGAGTATCAGGAATGAGTCTCATCTGGATATCATCATACCTGTTGGCGGCCTCAGAGAACTGCCGGGACTGCTGGCTCACCATGGGTATTCGCAAATAAAAAGGCTCGGGATGGAGCTTGATGTGTTGCCGGTCAGCCTTTATCTTCGGTATCTGGATATTATAAAGCCGGCAGAGATTGTTGACATCTGGCCTTCCATTCAAGCTATCAGGGCCGTGAAATCTGACTACGAGATAGGGCTCATGAAGGAAGTGGCAAGCCTTTCGGACTTCATGGTGACCACTTGCCGGAACAATCTTAAGGAAGGACTAATGGATATAGAGCTTGCCGCCACGGTTGAGGCGGCGGCTCGAACACGCGGTCATCAGGGTTACGTCCGTACGAGGGCGTTCAATCAGGAGGTTTACTGGGGTCACTTAATATCCGGTCCTGACGCAGCCGATCTGAACTTCGTAGACAGCACGACCGGGGGACATGGGCTCTCCAATGCCTTTCCGCAAGGTTCGGGATGGAGAACTATCAGGAGGCAAGAGCCGGTCATTTTTGATCTCCTGGCAAGTATGTACGGTTACTGCGTGGATCAAACGCGCACCCTGAGCCTCGGGCCTCTCCCCAATAAATTGGATGATGCCTACAAGGTGTCCTTGGAGATCCACGATAGATTGGGGAAAATGATCCAACCCGGTATCGCAGTTGGCGAGCTGTTTTCAGAGGCACAGCGCATGGCTGAATCCCACCACCTGGGTGAACATTTCCTGGGATATGGAAATCGGCGCTTGGGATTCTGCGGACATGGAATCGGCGTGGAGTTGGATGAATATCCGGTGATCTCGAAAGGAGGAAAAGTGCTTCTCGCTTCCGGCATGGTCATCGCCATCGAACCGAAGTTTAACTTTCCGGGGGAGGGGGTTGTCGGCGTTGAAGATACATTTGTCGTCACGGATAAAGGAAGTCAGAGACTGACCAATGCCAGCTATGTTGTCGACGTTACCCAAGGATAGATGCCAATGATGAAACATAAGAAAGTTCTCGATAACATCATCTCACTGCTCAAGGAGCGAGGGGCTTCATCTGTTATTTTAATAAATAGTGCAGACATCATTATTGACGAAAGAGTCCGCCTCAAGTGTCGGGTTCCCGTATGTGACAGTTATAATAAAAACCTCATGTGCCCGCCCCATGTGCCGTCAGTTGCGGAATTTCGCGAAACTCTTAAAAAATATAAGAAGGCGATTCTTCTCCAGGTTTCTTCCGAACTGAGTGAAAAATCTGCAAAAGCTCCTACTGAAGAAGTTTTTCTTCCTGCCAGGAAGCTTCATGAACTGGTTAATTTGGGTGAGAGAGAGGCGTTTGCCGCCGGGTTTCGTTTTGCCGCCGGGTTTATTGGAGGCTGCTGCCGCCTGTGCGACGAGTGTATAGCGGCACAGGGTGGCACATCATGCCGGGTTCCCTTCAAGGCCAGGCCTTCTATGGAAGCCATGGGAATCGATGTAATAGCTACTGCGGAAAAGGCAGGCTTGCCCCTGACCTTTCCTATTAAGAACAAGGTGACGTGGACGGGACTGATTCTATTATAGGAAGCCAGATGCGCATCGGCTGATATGCTGCCTGAGGATTTCCAAGGTAATGGGAAAACCGGTGGAGAGCATGGGTCTAATACACGGAATGCACACGTTGGAGAAAGGCTTTTATGACCGTCCATCGGTTGTGAAAATTATGGAAACTTTTTGAGGACCATATTTATGAAAATAAAATTCATGGGAGCGGCAAGAACGGTAACCGGTTCCTGCTACATCATTGAAACGCATGGCCATCGGTTCGCTGTTGACTGCGGGATGCATCAAGGGAATGCGGAGATTGAGAAGAGAAATTGGGATGTTGATATTTATCAGCCTGCTGACATAGATTTTTTCCTCATCACCCATGCCCACATAGACCATTCCGGCCTTCTGCCGCGGATTATTAAGAAAGGATTCAAAGGAAAGATTTATACGACACCGCCAACGAGGGATCTACTGAAGATACTGCTTCTCGACAGCGCCCATATCCAGGAGATGGAAGCGCAGTGGAAAAGCAAGAAACATCTCCGCTCAGGAGAAGAAAAAATCAAGCCTTTGTATACACAGAAGGATGCGGAGGCGGTATTTCCAATGTTCAATGTGGTTTCGTACGGCGAAGTTCTTGAACCCTACGCGGGCCTCAAAGTAACTTTCAAAGACGCAGGCCACATCCTCGGCGCTTCGATGATCGAACTTTCGCTTGAAGAAAATGGCGCGACTGTCAAGCTGGTCTTTTCCGGCGATATAGGCCGCCCCGCCCAGTTGCTCATGGAAGATCCGAGTGTTGTAGATACTGCCGATTTCCTCTTCTTGGAGTCAACGTATGGCGACCGCAATCATAAGAACGAGGATGACAGCCTGAACGAACTGGCAGAGGCCATAGCTTATAGTTACGGCAACAGAGAGAAGGTGATTATCCCTGCCTTCGCTGTGGAGAGAACCCAGGAAATGATGTATTGCCTGTATCTTCTGTCCAAGGATGGGAGGCTTCCCCCAGATATGCCCGTCTACCTGGATAGTCCTTTGGCGATCCAGGCTACGGAGATCTTCCGTCGCCACACAGCTTACCTCGATGATGAGACCAGGGCATTGATAAAGAAAGGGGAGGATCCCTTATATCTGCCGCAATTACATTTTACTCCCACGACGGAGGAGTCTATGGCCATAAACAACCTCTCAGGACCGGCGATTGTCATTTCCGCCAGCGGCATGGCCGATGCAGGGAGGATAAAACACCATCTGCGACACAACATATGGCGGGAAGGGGCCAGTATTGTGTTTGTCGGTTTTCAGGCCCAGGGAACGACGGGTCGTAAGATCGTGGACGGCGCGAAGAAAATTCGTCTCTTTAACGAGGAAATTGCCGTAAGGGCCAAGGTCTTTACGATAAATGGATTTTCCGCCCATGCCGGTCAAAGTCAGATTCTCGACTGGTTGGGACATTTTCGAAGCCGGGATATGCAGGTCTTCCTCGTACATGGGGAATATGGAGCCCAGCAGGTGCTTGCAGGCCTGATTAAGGAACGATTCGGCTTCAAAGTGATGATACCTCAATATCTGGAAGAAACTACCCTGGAGCCGGGGCGTGTACTTAAGCGGGTGGAGTATCCGGAGAAAGCGGTCCCCTCGATTGACTGGAATTACATAATTGAAAATATCGGCGTCAGGTTTGCGCAGCTTAGGGAAAGAAGATCTCAGCTGGAGTCAAAACCGTGGATGGAACAGACAGAGATCAGAGATCAGCTCCTCGAGCTGGACCGCGTCCTGATGGAAATAAATTCTGAAGTATGACGTAACCGGGAGTACCCTGCCATTGTTCTATTCGACGAGTTTGTATTGGAATCTTGCCACAATGTTCAATTGTGAAATATTGAACTCACGGGGCAAGGGGTCATAAGGGGCAGCTGATCTGATAACATCAAGAGCCCCCTGGTCGAGGTAATTGTATCCCGATGATTCAATGATTAGACTTGATGTGATGTCTCCACCTTCGCCTATTGAGAATTTAACCACGGCGATCCCTTCTTCTTCCCGTTCAAAGGCAGCCTGGGGATATATCCAAATGTCTTCGATTTTTTTCTTTATCCTTTTAAGGTAAAATATATATTTGATGTCAATGCTGCCAAGGTCAACGGTCTCTTCTTTTTTTACGCGGCGGCTGCGGACTTGTTCTTCGACCTGATGGACGGGCTTGTTTGCCTTTTCTTCTTCTGTGATTTTGTCTTTATTTGCCGTCGGTTCTTTCAAGGTGACGATTAAAACATCATCCTTGCGGGCTTTTCCGCGAAAGTCTATAAAGCCTGTGACACATAACATGGCCACATGACTGGTAAGAGATATCAGTATGGATATGATCAATATTTTTTTTGACGTCATGGAGGGACAGCCTTTTCTTGTCCGGATAATACGCCAATGAGCATATAAAAATCAACAATTTGTTAAAGTGCAAGAGTTATCTTGCGTGACCCTGTCACGGCAGGTGGTACATGGATTCTATTGATGAAAAATTTATGACCCTCGCCCTTGAACAAGCATCCCTGGCCTTTCAAAAAGGGGAGGTTCCTGTAGGCGCTGTGATAACGCTTGGCGGCGAGATATTATCAGCGTCGCACAACAGATGTGTTTCGATGAATGATCCTTCTGCTCATGCAGAAATCCTTGCTATTCGCGAGGCAGCAAGGAAGCTGGATAATTACCGCCTCATTGATACTACACTGTACGTGACACTGGAACCATGTATCATGTGCGCGGGGGCAATCGTACAGGCGCGGATACAGAGAGTCGTATTCGGCGCAGATGATCCCAAGAGCGGTGGCGTTGTTTCCCTCTACAGGCTCCTTCACGATAAGAGATTGAATCATACTGTGGAAGTAACCGGTGGTGTAAAGAGTGATGCCTGCGCCGAAATTTTGAGTAGATTTTTTCATGAGAAGAGGATAACATCAAAAACCGATTCGGAATCATAATGAATCCTGCGGAGAGATACCGAAGTGGTCGTAACGGGATCGACTCGAAATCGATTTGAGGGCCAAAAGCTCTCACGGGGGTTCGAATCCCCCTCTNNGAATCCCCCTCTCTCCGCCAGAAGCCGAAAACTGATTCTTGAGTAGAGGGAGAGATGCCCGAGAGGCCGAAGGGGCACGACTGGAAATCGTGTGTATGCCCACAAAGGTGTACCGGGGGTTCGAATCCCCCTCTCTCCGCCAGTCAGTTTTAGAGAATTATGTTGGCGGAAGGTTTGAGTGCAAGCCATTTGTAAGACCGCCATAGTTATCAGAGATATGATAGCCGGGTCCCGTGCAACGAAGGGTTGTAAACCCCGCCAGGTCCGGAAGGAAGCAACGGTAGCAATTGCCGACGTGTGCTGCGGGTAAGCCTGGCTATCTCAATGAGACTTGGCCTTTTCCAAGGCAACACCGCGGGAAAAGGCCTTAGTCGAATTGACCCTGAGCGAATGAAATGTGTCGAAGGGTCTTGGTATTAATCTAACGGTACTTGGTCTTTTCCAAGGCAACACCGCGGGAAAAGGCCTTAGTCGAATTGACCCTGAGCAAGAGAGGCGAGTCGAAGGGCCTCAGGTTTAATCGTAAGTTCCCGCCTGTGAGGAGCAGCGAGTGGAATACCTTGTTCTAGCCAGAAAGTGCAGACCTCAAAACTTTGACGAGGTAGTGGGGCAAGACCATGCGGTGAAGACCCTCAGGAATGCCATTCATCAGGGTCGCATAGCCCACGCCTTCATTTTTAGCGGGCCCCGCGGCGTGGGGAAGACAACAGTAGCAAGGATATTGGCCAAAGCCCTGAATTGTGAAAAAGGACCTGCAGAAACACCGTGTAATGAATGTACCAATTGCCGGGAGATCACGGAAGGCATAGCCATGGATGTCCGTGAGATTGACGGTGCATCTAACAGAGGCATAGATGAGATAAGGGAACTCAGGGAGAATGTCAAATTTTCTCCGCTGTCATCTCGCTACAAGCTTTACATAATTGATGAAGTGCATATGTTGACCAGGGAGGCATTCAACGCCCTTTTAAAGACCCTGGAAGAGCCGCCGGCGCACGTAATCTTCGTCTTTGCCACGACGGAGATCCAAAAAATACCGGCGACCATACTATCCCGATGCCAGTGCTTTGAATTCAGAAGGATATCGCTGAAACAGATGAAGGATAGCCTGCGACGAATATCCGAAAAGGAAGGTGTTCAAATAAGTGAGAAGGGCCTGACATGGGTTGCCGAAGCCGGCGATGGGAGTCTGAGAGACGCGCAGAGCATCTTGGACCAGATAATATCGTATGCAGGTTTCGAAATCCGGGATCAGGATGTGGAGGAGATACTGGGGCTGACGGACAGACGTTTTCTTTTCCGGCTGTCCAAAGCAGTGTTTGAAAGAAATGCCGGCCTTTGCTTAAAGATCATTGAAGAAGGTTATTATGCCGGCCTTGATATGAAATACTTTTATCAGATGCTCATCGGTCATTTCAGGAATTTACTGCTCACCAAGATTGTTGGAAAAGATCACGACCCCTTGGATCTGGGAGATGAAGATGTGGCCAGCCTTACTATGCAGACGGAAGGCGTTTCGCAGGAGACCATCCAGCGCCTATTGGATATGTTGATGGCAGAAGAGGAAAATGTAAAAAGAAGTCAGAATCCGCGCATAAACCTTGAGACGATCCTCGTCAGAATGGCCTATCTGGAGCCGATGATACCAATCGATAAATGGCTTTCCCGCATGGAAGGCCTGGAAAAGAGACTGACTTCAGGAGGGACTGTTCAGGTTAAGCCGTCTACGTACGAGTCAAGGGAACCGAACGCAGTTCCTTCCCAAGAACAGGAACTCTTCAAGGTTGCTCAGCCGGGAATGGTCGACGAAGTCCACAGTGGATATGATGCCGCCGAAGGTAAAATCATGGAGGATATCTGGGAAGACTTAAAGGGCTTTGTAAAAAAACAGAGTTACCCGCTGTTTTCCAAGATTGAGGCCGGCGTATTTCTCGGATACGAAAACAGGCGTCTCAGCATCGGCTTCCACAAAGATTATATTTTTTTAGATGACATAACAGAAAAGGCTCAGAAGGAACGCCTTACGGAGATATCGAAAGCGTACTTTGGCGATGATGTTACCGTCATAATTGAATCTTTGGACACGGAGCAGTACAGCCGGCATAATAAGAATCACAATAGTGTCACCAATAACAACAAGAACAATGATACAAGGCGGGATGCCCTCAACCATCCGCTTCTGCAAAAGGTTCTGGATGTTTTTGATGGTGCTGTTGTGCGTGAAGTTACAACCAGAGGCAGTAATGACGATTCTGTAAAATCGTAAGGTACGTTAAGAGGGTCTTCTTGTGAAGACGTCCATAGCGAATAGAGCGTTCTTGGAGCTCCCACATAGGAGGTATTTAATTGACACAAAATTTTGGAAACATCATGAAACAGGCAAAGAAGATGCAGGAAAAAATAGCCAGCATCCAGGCGGAGCTGGAATCCAAGACTGTCGAAGCGACAGCCGGAGGAGGCATGGTAACCGTCGTGGTAAACGGAAAATTTGAGCTCCTGTCTCTTAAAATCGATAAAGAGGTTGTCAATCCGGAAGATGTCGATATGCTTCAGGACCTTATCATGGCGGCAGTTAATGAAGGCATTCGCAAAGCCCAGGAAATGGCAACGGCAGAGATGTCTAAGATTACCGGCGGCTTCAATATCCCCGGTCTGACGTAGCGTGTTTCAAGATGACAGGTTACGCCCTTCCTATAAAACGTTTGATCGGAGAACTCGGGAAATTACCGGGCATAGGGGAAAAGACAGCCACGAGGTTGGCCACATTTATTCTGCGTGCATCCGAGGAAGATGCAAGAAGACTTGCACAGAGCATATTGGAGGTAAAGCAGAAGATACGCTTCTGCTCCGTGTGCTTCAATCTCGCCGAGGGGGGTCTCTGTGAAATATGCATGGACCCTTCACGAGACAAGAACCTCATATGTGTTGTCGAAGAGCCTGAGTCTCTCATTGCGATAGAAGAAAGCGGGAGCTTCAGAGGAACCTATCATGTACTCCATGGAGTACTCTCACCGCTGGACGGTATCGGGCCGAATCATCTGAGATTACAGGAACTTTTGAAAAGGATAGCGGAGAACGGGGCGGAAGAGATAATTGTGGCAACAAATCCAAGCGTCCAGGGTGAAGCAACGGCCCTTCTCATTAACAAATCTGTCAAACCTCTGGGCATCAGGGTAACCAGGATCGCCCTCGGTGTACCTGTCGGCGGTGATCTCAAATACATGGACAGGATGACACTGGCTAAGTCCATGGAATACCGTAGAGGTCTCTGAAAACCTCTATCAGAAATTTAGCCAAAAAAATACCTTGACAAAAAAATACTTGACAGGGACGGAATTTTGTAATAGGTAGCCGCACGTCATTTTTATTCAACGTTAGTTCATCGTCTTTAACAATTTTCTACATCAATCCAATCTGGGAGATTTTCCAATGATAGAAGTCAGATGGCATGGAAGAGGTGGTCAGGGAGCGGTAACGTCAGTTGAATTACTCGCATTGACCGCCATCGGAGAGGGTAAGTATGCTCAAGGTTTTCCGAGTTTCGGACCTGAGAGAAGAGGGGCGCCGGTTGCAGCATTTAATCGGATCGATGATCACCACATAAAGGTCAGATCTCAGATTTACAATCCGGATGTAGTGGTTGTCCTTGATGAGAGTCTCATCGGCATGGTTAATGTTGCCGACGGACTGAAACCGGAAGGCGTACTCATTGTTAACACAGCAAAAACAGCAAAAGAAATTGCGGAAATCACAAAATTCAAGGGTAAGATTGCTACAGTCGATGGGTCATCCATTGCGTGGAAGGAGCTTGGCGTTCCGATTACGAATACGACCATGCTTGGGGCGCTGATCAAGTGTACAAATGCTGTTGCGCTTGAGTCAGTGAAAGGCCCGGTGGATCATAGGTTCGGCAGGATCGCCAACAAGAACCTGGCGGCCATGAAACGGGCATACGACGAAGTCAAATTTAACTAATAAGTGAATGAGTGT
>PLLV01000010.1 GCA_003142295.1 Syntrophaceae bacterium | reverse complement strand
CATATCAGTCGATCCTGATTCAGCCCCTATGTTCAGACGCCAACAACCTGCTTCTTTTAATTTGTGAAGCAACCCCATTTTCGCCATTCTGTTGATCGATTTCACGGAAGCCTGTGCATCCCATACGAACTGATACCCCCGTTTAATAATCTCATCACAAAAATACTCTACGCGATCGAGCTTAAAAAAGAACTCTGCGTCTATGATAGCAACGCAATTGAATCCCTTTTCAGTGATCAACCAACCTAATTGGTCCAAAACAGCACCAATTGAGTACCCATACCACTTATTCTTGAAAACCAAGTGGTTGCAGCAGTACCCACAGGAAAATGGACAACCGAAACTTGGGACGTAATAGAGATACCCAGTCAGTTTTATTCCATGAATTTCTGGATAGGGTAGAATCGATATCGATTCGCGCCGGTATATTTCCAAGTCGAGTGTGTCAAACGCTGGAAGTGGAGAGTCGTGGAGATTGAATGCGGCAGACCTTTCACTTCGCATCGCTGCATATCCTGTCCTCTTCGTTACGACTCCTTCTACGGTATCGAAAGACTCTCCTGCGTCAAGACGCCGAATGAGATCGACGAACGTCTTTTGCCCCAGACCGATCACTACCGCATCCACCAACGGGTTCACGACCGATTCCTCAGGCAGGCACGACACATGCCATCCCCCCCAGATAATAGGCACCTCAGGACGCGCCGCCCTTACGAGTGCGGCAAATCGTAGCCCCGATGCTACTTCAGGACCGGTTAATGCGCTTATGCCGACGCACAGAACATGATCAAGACGGCTCTCGATAGCTTCAAAACAAGCACTCTCTGTTTGGGTATTGCCGTCCAAAATGACAGATCGATAGGGTGCAATTGCAGAGGACAAGCTAATCAAAGAAAGAGGGATCAGTACGACCCTCTGTGCAGGGTCGTTATACGATGTGCCTCTGAATAATACTATAGTATCTTTCATCTGATGGTCCTAAACAGATCTTGCCACAATATACATATCTCGCCCTATCCCAACTCGTGCAAATGCATCATAGATCGCTTCGAGATCCGATGTCTTATCGGTCGTTGTAAAGGAACGTTCAAATTCGACCCTTTTGTGGTGGCATATTTTTCCTAGTTCCGGCATAGCAATGTAATCATCTCCTTGTAATAAAAAGAACTCCAATGGATATTGGACAGTCTTGTGAAGGACTTCATACCCGGCTTTCTCCATAACCTTGTCTATTGTATCGAGTGAAAAGAAGTTAACATGATCCGGCAGAATGAGAAACCACGGTTTCATTTTTGTTTTTTCAAGATAAACAGCTTGTAGTTTGCTGAAATCATTCGGAACAATAAACATCAGAATGCCGTCGGGAGAAAGGATTTTTTTTATCATCTTCATCAGGTTGATTGGTTCGGGAACATGCTCGAACACATTGATAAGAATAGCACATTCAAAGGACTTATTCTCTTTTTCACACCAGTCACACAGATCAACTATGTTATATGGAAGTACATTTATTGATTCCAATTTTTTAGATTCATCATACATGGAACCGAATTCAGTCCCATACAAATTCTTAAAGCCATGAGCGAGGAGTGTTGACAGCATTTCACCCTTGCCGCACCCAATATCGATGATAGAACTCGAAGGGCTGACTCTTTTGAATAATAATCTTGCAATCCTGTCTCGCTCTTCACTATGAAGTGGACATGGAATTTCATAATACTGATAGTACTCAGAAAGGAAATCTTCGCTAGGATAAGGATGAGCGTGGAAAAAACCGCACTCTTCGCAAAATCCAATTTTTAGATCTGATAAAATGCTTTTTGACCGCCAGGTTATTTCATCGCCCGAGTAGGTACGACCAGTAAATGTATGTTTCATAGATTCATACGCTCCTATTCTATCAAGGATAATTCTAACTAGGATAATTATAAGCGACAAGCCCTTGGAGATGATGTACATCTTCAGCGAACTCGTTCAAATTATTATGAGAAACCCTAGGAGTTTCAATTGTTAACTTCGATCCCTTGGGAACATAATTCAATAATTCTTTGATATTGAATTTTCCCTTCCCTAAATTTAAATGAACATCCGTATACGAGTCATAATACCCGTCACTAAGGTGAAAAATCTGTGGAGAAAAACTCATGAATGACTCAATGACTTCTCGATAATCCAAATTACAGCATGCAGCGTAGTATATAGCGTGCCCGAAATCCAGGGCCATGGCATGTAGGGCACCTGATGCAAACACTATATTGAAATCTTCTGGTGAACAGCCCTGGCAGGACTCACCATTGAGACCTTTCATGGGCTTGTTTTCTAAAATTATTCTATCATCACCTATCATTTTTAGTTGAAAGATCATTTCTTCTAGGATGCCGTTCGAACCGCCGTGCACTATGATATGCGGGCTCTTCAGTGCATCACAAAAGCATCTTACTTCCTGATAGATTTCTATGTTGAATTTTCTCATTTCATTATTCGCAATATTTACATTATGACCGGTATGCGGTGCATGAATCACAAATGGAACATCAAATTCTTTCCATGAGTTAATCGTTTTGTCATAGGAACCGGGGATAATATATAATTCAACAAAATCCAAATACTTGTTTTTTAGAAGAATTGCCTCGGGTATTAAATCAGTATTTGTAGAGTAAAGTTTAAGCCCTGTTCTGAATGGAAAATCCATAAGTTTTAACGTTTATCACGCATTTGTGATGAGCCGGAATAAAAGCTCAGCGCGAGAGAGATCGTCTGGCGTATCGATATCTACTACTTTATCCCCAGGCATTACGTGGGAAAGTATTTTACCAGACAACGGATTTTCTGATACAAGATGGGTGTTGCTCCAAATCGTAAAAGGCCCACTCTCGTAATATGCTTCAGGGAGGTCCTGGGACCGATGGTTAAGCTGAGATGGAGATACCGCTGTCATAAATCCATCTTTGTCACGCCGGAAAGCCCATTCTATCGGAACAGGATAGCGGGTCATTACCAAGAGCGGATATTTAGATTTATGGTTGTGAAATAGCTCGAATGCAGCGTTTAGATCTTTACTCTGCAGGAGAGGTGCTACAGAAAAAATGCAACATATTTCGTCATATATCTCGCCTCTATGGCGATATTCATCTACAACCCATTTGAGGACCGGGAGAAGTCCGGTGTAATCATCAGCAAGTGCAGGATCTCGCATGAAATCAACCGGCAGACCGAGAGTCTCAACCGTCTGTCGGATTTCATCAGAATCTGTGGAAACGTGAATTTTATGAAACAGCCCAGATGCCTTTGCCGCATTGATAGAATACGAAATCATTGGCTTTCCGCAGAAAGGTGCAATATTTTTCCCCGGTATTCGTTTACTGCCGCCTCGGGCAGGTATAACTGCAAGTCTCATATATTCCTCGAAAATTAGATTTAGGTATTCGTTTTTAGTGAACCCCTATCAATAGATTGCCTTTCATGTGGCAATATCACTCCTCACAACGGCCACAGAGAAGGATTTAATATTTTTTCATCAACTTCTGGGAAAAATTCCCTTACACACGAAACAAGAGACACCGGATAAGATCTCTGCCATACGCGGCAATTGTCCTTTACATGTTCGGGAAGATCTACGCCGATTACAACCTTTGCGTAAGGAAGAGCCATCTTGATATAACCGAGTGCAAGTTCCTGCCGCGTCATTCTCAGCATATTTGCCAATGATTCAATTTTTTCGAGAGCATGTCCGGCAAAGGATAGACGGTCCGGAACATCTCCAGTATTCATCAGGATAAGACCCTGTAGAAAGACGCTGCGGACATAGATCTGTTTTTTCTTATCACGGGCCAAAACAAAGACTCCTGCTTTTTCAAGCCTTCTATCAAGTATATTGGTGGAAACCTGAACCATGTCAATGCCATCTGTGTTTATGGCTTCAATGGCTTTTTCCGGCGAATATACAGAAACACCAACTTTCTGAACGATGCCTTTCGCAACCAATCTTGAAAGAATTTCGGCCAGTCCCTTATGCCAGGAAGTAAGCATTTCCTCTCTGTGCAGCATCAAACCATAAATTTGGGGAACTCCGATATCTTTCAGTGATTCCACGACGGCATTTTCCAGAGTAGTAGCATTGAGGTGATCCAGGAGGGGATGGGGCTTCGTAATAACCCTTGCTTGATCCGAAAGCTTCAATTGAAGGAGCGATTTCCCAAGAATCCGCTCGCTTTCTCCATAACCCTGGGCGGTGTCAAACTCTTGGATTCCATTTTCCCACGCCTCACGGATGATAGCGGTTGCTACCAACTGATTGGGCTGGCCAGTCCGGTTGGTAATACCATACGGGAGCCCAAGCTGGGCGGTTCCTAAAACAAGACGCTCTATGGAATGCATCTTATATACTACAGTCAGACAAGTCTCCTGAATCCTTCCGTTGCAGGCTTTCCTTTCATTTCATGCTTCAGTGTCCCTTTTTGCAGAAGGAACGCGAGATGCAAAAAGACATCGTCCACGGCTTGAAGGTATGCCTTGATATGTTCAGCTTTATGGCTGAACATGGCGTAGAATAGGTTTGAGGCAAGAAAACCTCGCTCAAGCATGAGCTGAACGAACATAGACTTTAAAGACAGAGCCTGTTCATGAGAAAATGTAAAATGACCAGTGGGTGGTATTCCGCCAACTTTAATGTCAAGACCGCTCTTTTCAGCTGATTTCTTCCAGCCTTCCTGAACATTGCCACCCATTTCGACCAGATGATGTCCTACCCGGCAATCCCTGTGCTTTTTAATCGTTGCAAGGGCTGCTGCAGGTCCCACTCGTTCTGTCCACATTGTGCTGCTAATGAAGGTGTCCTGTGCCGCTGTCATGACTCTGTCTTTTCCGATGACGGCGGCGATGGGAAAGCCGTTGCCCATGGCCTTTGAATAAACCGCCATATCCGGGATGACATTGAAGAGCATGTGCGCGCCGCCTGAATTCATCCGGAAACCTGCAGAGATTTCATCGATGATCAATACGGCTCCCGTTTCATCGGCAAGGGCTCGAACGCCCTCCAGAAAACCCGGTTCGGGATTATCACTCCTGATCGGTTCCATGATGACTGCGGCGATCTCTTTTCTGTGCTTTGAAATAATCGCCTCGAGTTCGTCCAGGTGGTTATACCGGAAAGGAAAAGCCGTTCCCGTCAAGCCTCGCGGAACGCCCCTTGGACTCAGCCCGGGAAGCAGGTGTTCGCCGAGCGCGTTCTCGGTCCCCAGATTCGCAGACAGATACCAGTCATGCCAACCATGATAGCCGCAACAAAGAATTGTATTTTTACCTGTGAATGCTCTTGCTAACCTGATAGCGGCACTCGTAACGTCTGCACCTGACTTACTGAAACGTATGGATTCAGCATTCGGGATAATTTCA
>PLLV01000188.1 GCA_003142295.1 Syntrophaceae bacterium | reverse complement strand
TGCACGGCAGCGAGCGGATTTTCGAGATCCCGGTCGCCGGCGTAGCGCTTGTCACCCAGCCACTTGTCCTCGGAACCCCAGTAAATGTCCTTTTCCGGTTCCCAGATGTCCTCACGCCCGCCGGCGAAACCGAAGGTCTTGAAACCCATCGATTCCAAGGCGACGTTGCCGGTGAGGATCATCAGGTCGGCCCAGGAAATTTTCCGGCCGTACTTCTGCTTGATCGGCCAGAGCAGTCGGCGCGCCTTGTCGAGGTTCGCATTGTCGGGCCAGCTGTTGAGGGGCGCAAAGCGCTGGCTGCCGTTGCCTGCGCCGCCGCGGCCGTCGCCCGTGCGGTAGGTGCCGGCGCTGTGCCACGCCATACGGATGAACAAAGGTCCGTAGTGGCCGAAGTCCGCCGGCCACCAGTCCTGCGACTTCGTCATCAGTTCACGGAGGTCCTTCTTCACGGCTTCCAAGCCGAGACTCTTGAACTCTTTAGCGTAGTTGAAACCCTCGCCCATCGGATTGGACTTGGAGGAATGCTGGTGCAGGATATCGAGCTTCAACTGGTTCGGCCACCAGTCTCGGGTCGTCGTGCCGCCGCCGGCAGGGTGTTGGTGAGCCCTGCCCGTTACCGGGGACTTGCTTTCTTCATTCATAATATTTCCTCCTTTCATCTTTATTTATTTAAATTATGTTTGTTTTTACACTTCAGTTGAGCTTTTTCCTTTTATCCGGAACATTCCAGATTAAATAACAAAAAAAATTAAAACACAAAAACCCCTTTACAAAGGCGTGCTGAGCGGTTTGCGACCGGAAATTGACCACCCTTTGCCTTTAGTACATTCTCCGCAGTATCCGTAATACTCCAATCTGCTATTTGTGATTATGAAACCAGTTTTCTTTGCTACGCCTCTCTGGTCTAAAGAAATTGGGGCTTTGTAATCAATTATCTTCCCGCATCTTTCACAGATCAGATTGATGTGCTCGTCAAGATTACTCTCGCAGCGATTCTCAACCCTGTCGAACTGCAGAGTCTTGATGATACCATACCGGGAAAATTCATTGATAGTCGCGTAGGTTGTAGATAAGCTCAGGCTCCTGCTCTTCTTTTTTGCTTCCTTGTATATAAAGCCTGCACCGGGATGAAGATGCCCTTTCTCGACTAACACGTCAATGACAGCAAGTCTTTGAGGGGTGATTCTCAATCCTCTCTCTTTTAGTTTTTGAATGATTGAATCTTTCATCATTACATTTTATTAGGAATCATTCCAGACTACTATAGTAGATACTCTCTATTTATTGTTTGTCAAGTTATTCTTTTAAGAGAATAGACGAAGAGCTATTTTAGCCATTACCAGTTGAAGTGTTGTATATTTGCAGGAATCTCAAAACTCACGCATTCAGGAAGGATGAGCGTTTCACATGTCAATAAATGAACCGACCAAATGAGGAAATACGTCCGTAAAGTCTGAATCCTATTAAAGACGCCCAGGCCATTTGTTTCAAGAAAAGACCGCCCATTCGCCTGCGAGAAGTGAGGGAAGAAGTCATATCAAAGTGTAATTTCCTTAAGAAGGATTTCCATGCGGTCGGCAATGTCAAGAATGGACGGTTCGTAACTGACAGGATATCCGAGAGAAGCGAAAATGCGCTTCATTCCTTCGTTCCGGTAATCGAGAAGTATTTCGATACTGGCTAATCCTTTTGACCGCGCGATATCGACAACTCTTGTCACCATGAGTTTCCCCAGGCCTTTCCTTTGCCAGTCGTCTCTTAAGACAACGGTAAGCTCTGCGTGATCCGTATTCTCTTTGACGATGTAACGGCAGGTGCCGATGATGGATTCCTTTGTGTCCGCTGTAATAATGGCAGCGAGGGCGAAATGCCTTTCGTAGTCAATCTCCACAAGCTGCTTGAGCATCTCCGGCTGCAGCCTTTCCAAATGGGTCAAGAAGCGAAAGTAAATGGTCTCCCGGGATAAGCTCTTAAATAAATCCAGAAGGAGCGGACCATCGGTCGGCTTGATCGGCCTCACGAAGACAGCCGAACCGTCATTGAGGGTGATCCATTCCTCATAATACACGGGATATTGATGATATACTCTGAAGGCTTCCATTTTCTAAAGGCGAACCCTCCTTAACCCGGCGGACAACAGCTATGCTTTTCTTTATAGTTTTCCAATCGAAGTCCGATCCAAAAAGGATGCGAACATATGTTCTTGACAAGGCCATGTCGCCTATATATCGTGTATAAAATGCCCGTGTACAAGCAATTTTGACGGGTGTCAAATGGAAACTTAATGATCAAGGACTGGGAGGTAAAGTATGAGCACAGCAATCGAGCAATACTGGCAGATCAGACTGGCTGATCTCAAGAAGGCACTGGTAGCAAACAACTTCGAGGTCTTTCTGGCGAACAATGCGGATGAGGTAAAAAAGGTTGTTTTCGAAGAAATCATACCTGCGGTGAAGCCTGCGGTCGTTTCCTGGGGTACGTCCATGACGTCCATGGAGACAGGCCTTCACGCCGCTCTCAAAGCCAATACTGCCTTTAAGACAATTGAAACGTCAGACAAGACCATATCCTGGGATGAAAACGTTGAGCGGCGCAGACAGTCGCTCCTGGCTGATTTATTCATCATGGGGACCAACGCCATAACGGCGAACGGCGAGCTTGTAAATCTGGACGGCACGGGAAACCGCGTCGCGGGTTTAACATTCGGCCCCAAATACGTAATTGTCCTTGCAAGCCGGAATAAGGTCGTTGCCGATTTGGAAGAGGCTATGAGACGTATTAAGAATTACGCGGCGCCGGTCAACGCCATTCGCCTGAACAGAAAAACGCCCTGCGTCAAGACGTCATACTGTGAGGAGTGCAAGAGTGCGGAGCGCATCTGCAATACATGGGCGATCACCGAGAAATCGGCTCCTAAAGGAAGGGTGAAGGTCATTTTGATTAACCAGGACTTTGGCCTTTAGCAAAACCTTGCTTTATGGGGAAACGGCAGCAACACCAGGAAAGAAAAGCGGGGATAAAGAGGGAGCAAATAATATCCATGGAAGAACCGTCTGATTTGGCAAACTGGGTGGAGAGTATTATCCGCGAATTTATAAACAGATCCCCGGAGAATACCCTTCAGAACGAGGCTAATGAAAAGGCATGGAATGACCCCCTCGTGGGATTCTCACGAGGAGATGATTCTCTCTACGAAGACTACAGGAAACATGTCGGGCCTTTTCACTGGACGCCGTTAGAGATCTTTACACAAACCTTCCCGGAGGCCACGGTGGCCCCGGAAGACCTCACCGTTATAAGCTGGATACTTCCGCAGACGGAAGCGACCAAGGCGGATACCCGGAAGCAGAAGAAATACCCGCCGGAGCGATGGGCCAGGGCCCGCCTCTATGGCGAAGAGGTCAATAATAAACTTCGCAGGCATGTTGTAGCCGCCCTTCAAGGCAAGGGATATAGGGCCGTTGCGCCACTGCTCTCACCTCAATGGTCGCGGCAGATGTCCGATTTGTACGGTTTCGCCTCCAACTGGTCCGAAAGGCATGCGGCCTATGCAGCGGGATTGGGAACATTCGGCCTTTGTGACGGCTTGATTACGCAGCGCGGAAAGGCCGTGCGCGTGGGCTCCGTCGTGGCGCAAATCCGTATCCCCGCAACCGCCCGACCCTACGACGATCACCACGCATACTGCCTCTTTTATACAGGGGGCGCCTGCAAGACTTGCGTATCCCGCTGTCCCGTGGGAGCGCTAAGCGAGGCCGGCCATGACAAGGTGAAGTGCCACAGCCATACACACGGCACTTCATCGAAGCATATAAAGTCACTCTATGGTTTTGAAGTCGATTCCTGCGGCCTATGTCAGACAAAAGTGCCTTGCGAGTCCCGTATTCCCGCGAAGGTTGCGGGGAAAAAATAAACCGGATGTGGTTCATAAAATCGGTTAAGTACTTTATGCCACAGTTCGGAAATTTCTATGTGCTATACATCATTTCATTACTAATGTGTCATATCGACCGAAGGGAGATATCTTNNCCTACTAAGATTTCTCGCTACGCTCGAAATGACAATACCGAAGGAATGTGAACATGACAATTGAGATGCGGATCTTTTCCGACTATATCTGACCCTTCTGCTACATTGGCAAGGGCATTGTCGACTCATTAAAAAAAGAATTTGATATCAGGGATGACTGGCTGAGCTTTGAACTGCATCCCGAGACGGCGCCTGAGGGGATACCCTATGCGAAAAGGTTCGCAGGCGCCGATGTCGAAAAGATGTACGAAAACATCAGAAAAAGGGGTGACGAATTCGGCATCAAATTCGGCCCGCGGCTGTTGCTCTCCAATTCCCGCATGTCTCTCGAAGCGAGCGAATACGCCCGCGATATGGGGAAGTATGAGCTTTTTCATGAACGGATGTTTTATACATACTTTACAGAATCAAAGGACATTGGCAGCCTGGAAGTGCTCACGGAGAGCGCCCGCGTCTGCGGGCTTGATGCAGATGAACTCCTGCAAGCCCTGAAGGAACGGCGCTATGCCCATCGGCTCGAGGAACCGAGAAGGGAAGCGGAAAAGATCAATCTGACAGGAGTTCCGACTTTCATCATCAACGGGAGAACGAAAGTTGTCGGCGCGCAGCAGATTGCGGTCTTCAAAGACCTGTTCAAAAAAATCGTCGATAAGCAAAAATAGCTGCTATAAGTTCAGTGTGTCGAAAATAATCAAAAAATTGTTGGCAGAAATAAAGATTGGAAAGCGATAGGGGTGAGCGGTCATGCGTTACGTAAAATTAGGAAAGACGGGTTTGAAAATTTCGGAGGTGGGATTTGGCGGAATTCCCATTATCCGCCTGGACATTGACACAGCGGTAACGGTGCTTCGCCGCGCCTACGAGCGAGGGATCACCTTTTACGATACGGCCAATCTTTATCGTGACAGCGAAGAAAAGATCGGGCGCGCTTTTGACGGTATGCGGAAAAAAATTGTACTGGCAACCAAAACATTTCAGAGAGACGCCGCCAAAGCGATGAAGCACATCGAAAATAGTTTACGCATGCTGAAGACGGATTATATCGATCTATACCAGCTCCACCAGGTAGCCCAGGAGAAGGATCTGCTTGCTATCACCGCGCCCAAGGGAGCGCTGGAAGCCGTGGTCAAGGCGCGCGAACAGGGAAAGGTGCGGTTTATCGGCGTCACTTCGCATAACCTTGCCATGGCCGTGAAACTGGTTAAGACAGGCCTTTTCGCCACCGTTCAGTTTCCATTCAATTTCATTGAGGATGAGCCGAAGGATGAGCTTCACAGGGCGGCGCGCAAGCGAGACATGGGCATTCTGGCCATGAAACCGTTTGCCGGAGGGGTGATTGACAATGCCGAAGTCGCCATTAAATTTTTGCGCCAGCATCCTGATGTCATTCCTCTTCCGGGCTTCGATTCAGTCGCATCTGTGGATGAGGTTGTCTCTTATTACGGGCGTGAAAACAAGGTAACCAAAAAAGACCGGGAGCTCATGGACAAATATCGCATTGAGCTTGGCAAGGAGTTTTGCCACAGGTGTGAATATTGCCAGCCATGTCCTCACGGCGTAATGATTACACCGGCTATGGCTTACAAGGTCGTTGCCTCCAGGATGTCGCCGGCTGTCGCCGTTGAATTCTCCCGGGTGATGATGGAAAGCGTGAAGCTGTGTGAGGAATGCGGGGAGTGCGAGGAACGCTGTCCGTATGAACTGCCCATCCAGGAAATGCTTAAGGCCAATTACGATCTTTACGAACGGCATCGCGCCGGGCTTACGTAAAAGGAATAGGACACTCTTGTCATTTCGAAGGAGCAGCGCGACCGAGAAATCTGTGGTGGCATTGAAGCAGATCCCTCTCTTCGCTCGGGACAAGGATTTCTCACGGAGTTTACCCTGAGTAAACCGAAGGGTTCGAAATGACAGTACCTCTGGATTCCCGCCTGCGCGGGAATGACAGTCTTTTCTTTTATGTCATTTCGAAGGAGCACCGCGACTGAGAAATCTGTCCGGAAAAATCGGGATCAAACAAGCGGACAGGCAGCCGGGTCAAGCCCTGAATGACAGATAGAGGTTATATGGCCTTTTTAGTAGGTTTGTTGGGAGGCATCTTCGGAGGATTTGTCGGTCTCGGCGGCGCCGCCATTATGATACCCTTCATGGTGGACGTTCTCAAGATGGACCAGCATAAAGCACACGGGACAAACCTCGTGACCATCGTGTTCACAGGAATAGCCGGCGCCATTGCCTATGGCCTTAAAGGCACGATTGATGTCACTGCGGCCGTCCTGTTAGCCGCACCGGCCATTCTCACCACCCGCGCGGGTTGCTATTTTGCGCATTCCCTTCCCGAATGGAAGCTGAAACGTTCTTTCGGTTACTTTCTGATATTCATGTCGCTCCTGCTGCTTGCCAAGCCCTATCTTCCCAGAATTTACGGCCTGGAGACGGGATGGCCTCAAGCTGCTGTCCTGCTTTCGACGGGCGTCTTTCTGGGATTTCTCTCAGGCATGATGGGCGTTGGCGGTGGAATCATCATGGTGCCCGCCATGGTTCTGCTTACGGGTTTTACACAGCACACCGCACAGGGTACCTCGCTTCTCGCCATGGCCCCTATCGGCGGCGTCGGCGCCTATACCCACTGGAAACTTGGCAACGTGAAAACAGATATTCTTGCGGGCATGATTTCGGGGATATTTATAGGGGCTTGCGTCGGCGGGACATTTGCCCATTATTTCTCGGAAGGGGCCCTGCGGGTCGTGTTCGCCGCTGTGCTCATATGGACAGGAGCTCGCTACGTGAGGGCAAAGGAGCCCCTTGATGCGACTGACGGCGCAACGTGTGCGCCATGACCCTTGTCACCTCTGTTCTTCATGGCACTTCTCTTTGGACCCATCGCATATATTTCACACGGCAATGGTAAATTGTTTCGAAGCACCGTAATTGCGTGTTGCGGGTTTTATCTGCCGTCCTGTCCTTAAATCAGCCTGGTGGTCATCAGATGCCGGCGCGGGTTCCCATACGGCTCCTCTCTTCTTGACACAAGGTTATTTAACAGGTTACTAATATTACAAAAAACCATCTGAAGGCAGATTGACAATGCAGAAGAAAGGTTTTTGGCAGGGCATTTATCAAAAGCTCGCATCCCCGAAACTTACAGTAGCAATATTCCTCGTTCTTGCCGCCGTATCCGTCGTAGGAACCCTGATGCCCCAGGGACTCAGCGAAGCGGATCTCCAGAGACACTATGGCCAGCGGGCCATCTGGTTTATCACGACCTTCGGCTTGAATGACCTCTACCATACCGGATGGTTTCGACTCCTCATTCTTTTCCTGTGCGCCAATCTCGTCGTCTGCACCATCGAGCGACTGCCTAAGACACTGAAACTCATCCGGCGCCGCGAAGAGCAGGTGGATCCCCAGAAACTCGCCAAGTGCAGCCTTAACTGTCAGTTTACTTCAAACCTCCCCCGGGATGAGATAGAGGCGCGGCTCACCACCATTATTGCGGAAGAGTTCGGCGCCTTGCAGAGACTCGATGGAGCCGACCACTTGGCAGGAGTGGCCGAGAAAGGCCGCTGGAGTCCTCTCATGGTCTATGTCATCCACCTGAGCGTTCTGCTGGTGCTCTGCGGCGCTCTCGTCGGTTCCATATTCGGCTTCAAGGGTTTCATGAACATCCTCGAAGGGGAAGCCGTAAGCGAAGTCATGCTCGAAGGCAGTGATCGCGGACTGAATCTTCCTTTTCAAGTTCGGTGCGACAAGTTCGATGTGTCTTATTATGACAACGGCATGCCGCGGGAGTTCCGCTCGGATTTGACGCTGATCCGCGATGGAAAGGAGGTCCTCAAGCAGGGACTTCGGGTGAACGATCCCCTCACGTATGACGGCATCACCTTCTATCAGGCATCCTATGGCGCCATACTTAAGGACGTGGAAGTGGAGCTTACGGACAGAAAATCGGGAGCCGTCCGCCGGTTCATCGTTCCCTTCAGGGAGTGGGTGGACATTCCCGGCACTCGGGACAGGGCGCAGATTCTCCGGTTCGAGGAGGACTTCCGGCATCTCGGCTCCGCTATGGTTCTGCTCATCTCCAGGGACGGCAGGGAGCCTGCAGGGTCATGGATCCTCATTGACAGGGATTTTCATGGCAACAAG
>PLLV01000046.1 GCA_003142295.1 Syntrophaceae bacterium | reverse complement strand
CCTACCGACCGATTACCCTGGATAAGATCTTCTTCAAAAACCCGGGGCGGATTTTCCGCCAGGGTTGATGCACAGTGGACAGGTCCACCGTTTTAATTTTTTCCAGAGCAAAAAATACGGCGACATAGCGTTCCAGAAGGCCGCCCTGAAGCCTGTGTTTCCTCTTTGTGTCAAAAATGTCGAGACTCCTGCTTTCGATGATGGGACAGATGAAAGTCATCAACTTCTCAAAGAGCCACACGGGCGTTAAAAAACAATTGCACATGGTCAGATAATCGCACTTTTTCAAATCTTCCCAAGTGTATCGCGTTCCAAAAAAATCATTGTAGTCCTGTAGAATCCGATCGATACAGTTCACGCCATTGCCGACAAACATGTCCGGGTATCTTTCATCCGTGGTGATCCGCTGATCATAAATTTTCTGAACATCGTGGCTTTCCAGGGAAATATGAACATCCTGTCGCTGTGTGATCTGCGTTTCAATCAATTCCGTGAGATTTGTTTTGCTTCCCGGAAGGACGCGACGCTTGATATCGGCTTCCAGCCGGAGTGCATCCAGTTCCTGCATGTTCCGGTGGCTGCCATCGCCGATGAGACGATGTTCCTTGTCGTAATGAGAGGCACCAACGTAATCGAGACCGTCATGGAGCCGGTTTTTATAGATGCAGTACAGTCCCGTAAGTTCGGCATAGTGAGGAAGATCGAGGTAAATGGGGCAGTCTCGCTCGCTGATGATTTTGTAGCCTTTATGTGAATTATATTTAAGATTCTGCCGCCCCAGTTTTATGAAAGTATAGTGTCTGCTGTCAAATCCGGAATCAAAGGCGTACAGTTCGTCCCAGATGACATTGTGGCACATGATAAAGATGGTCCATTTTTTTGGGACTGTGTTCGATTGGTTCGCCATGGCGGCTTTTTGAACCCTCAGCATGATTTCAAGGTTTGTTGATCGAAGTAATCCTATTTATGAATGTTTATAGGACTTTTTGTTGGAAATCAAGAAATTCATATTTTATCGGCGCCGGGAATATGGTATGGAATCGCGAGAGATCTGCTTGAAAGTGAGAATAAAGATGACGAACGTTTCCACTACAAAGGATATCATTGCCGCTTCTTCGGGAAAAAGAATGACGAGGTCGGGGAGGAAATCTTCCTGATGGCGACAAAGGATGAATAACGGAAGGATGATCAAGGATAGGGAGGGGGCTGTGATTAAGTGGAAGATATTCGTGACTTTTTTCAGAAATCTATACGACGACCACTATTCCGTCGACCGTACGTGGAACTCTGAAAACTTTACGTTCGTGAAGGTGAACGACAGGTATACACAGGAATTAGGGGAAAATCGGCTACCCTACGACGTTTTCAACGAGCACGCCTTCCCCGTTTTTCAGCCCGACTTGCAAGAAAAGGGTTACTGTGAGAACAGCGTTCTCTGGCACCTCTATAAGAACGGCGTCCACAGGGAATATGACTACATCGGGTTCATTGAATACGACCATGTGCTGACGGAGGACTTCACTCAGACGATCCAGAAGAAGCTTGACACCGCAAACAGAGAAACAATCTTCTCTTTTCAGAATTTTACGTTCCGTCAGCTCTGGGATCAGGCCATCATCATGAATCCAAACCGGCGCGAGAAGATGGATGGAAGTCCAGATTCACCCTGGAACTGCATTAATGTGATCCTGAAGGACTATAACAATTTCCATAAGACCGCCCATACGGTGGAACGACTTGCCGCGAAAAACTGCTTTCCCATCTGCCACAGTCTGCTTATGCCGTCCGCCATGTTCGACAGGATCATGCCGTTTCACGCTTCGATCATGGAGTCGGGAAAGGTTGAGGGGTAGCACCGGCATAACTGGCGTTTGCCCGCCGGCCTGATGGAGCGGTATCTGGCTGTTTCGCTCGCGCTGGAAGATGCGCCGATCGACAGCTCGATCCTGCTGGAACACCGGCAACTTCCCGTCAGGGTACTGAAGGCCGACTGGTGTAAACCGTCTCTCTGGCGCAGGATCGTGGCTTACCTGCAGAAGAAGTTCTGAAAGGTCGTTTAAAGGCTTAAGGCACGCACTCGCTCGGCAACCTTTTCGCATCGTTATTGATTCGCCAAATAATCGCTGCCAAACCAAAGATCATATAGAGAATGTTTGCCTGATAGTTTAAAAGGACATCCGTTGACATTCCTTGCATAACATAGAATATGAATATTGCAAAAATACAAAGCGCCCATTTTCGAATAAAGGCATCCTGTCCGTGTCGAATCATTAATAGGCATGATCGGATAAAAACGAAAAGAACATAAAGGAATACCAGGAGCCCGATGATGCCTGTCCTTACGGCAATATCGGTAAACATATTGTGAGGAGTTAAAAAAGGCCATTCGGCATTTCTTAATTGTTTCGGCATTATTGAAGAGTTGCTCAGATTTTNNGAAACGAGTGGTCTATCTTGAATCATTTTCGAATAAATGATCTGTAGGCCGATTCTATTGTAAAAAGATTCCAGTGAGGATCGTTCTTTTAGTTTATTGTCAGGAATCATCACCGGAATTAATAAAAAGATTAAAAAGATGATCACTAATACTTTTATTTTTTTATGAAATAAAACCGTCACTGCCACAAGCGTGCCGGCCATACTTCCTCTCGACTGGCATAGAAGGGTTGCAGCTGATGCCAATATAAGACTGAATAATGATATTACACTGAGAGATCTATGCCTGGAAGTTAAATGCATCAATGCTAATAAAATTCCGATACCCATAATAACGCCGATATTATTCACGCTTGCGAAATCAGGAAAGCCGAATCTTGTCGAGATTTCATGATTTGACAGGATATAGAAGTAAATGGTTCCTCCCGTAGACAAGAGGCCGATGGAAACAAGAATCACCCAGGTTAG
>PLLV01000165.1 GCA_003142295.1 Syntrophaceae bacterium | reverse complement strand
AGGTGTAATGGGGTCAAGTCTTTGCTTGGCTCATTAGCGATGTCAGATACCACAATTCGAATGGTAATCTTCAATTTATTGTTCAAGTAGCATGAGCAGACTTGTAGGTGTAATGGACTAATATTATATTAAAAAAGGTGTATTTAAGAAAAGGTGTGAACTCTTAAATATATTTTCTTAAAAATACCGGTTGTAGAGAAAAGTATCCTTTATGTATGTTTTCTTAAAAATACTGGTTAATATAGTTCTTCCTGCTATCAATAGAATTGATATCTCCTTCGATATGCAAGCTTTCGATCGTTAATCAATAAACGGCTTTTGACTGTTATCCTCAAATCAAAGTATCTACTTTATATTAAAGATTACGATGGGGAATCAATAAAAAAGGCAGAGGCGTTTTGCCCGTGCCTTCTCAAATTATGCACTTTATTTTGATTTAAGACATTGTCCTTTAAGTATCAATTATTGACGTTAAAATAATAATGTAATAGAACCTAAACTATAATAAAATGAAATCAAACAGATATCAAATATCAAAAAAAGAAGTCCGAAACTGTAAGGGGGAGCCCCGGCATGAAACAGAAAATTAATGACCAGAAGCCTGCTGCAAGGCTTAAAAAGGATTTCAAGAAGTGGCATACTGATATCTACGGCTCTCAGAAGGAGCTCAAGCCCTATTTTCAGACCCTCTCCGGAATTGCCATACAACCGCTTTACACACCTCTCGATGTAGCCGATATTGACTATCTCAAAGATCTGGGATTCCCCGGTTGCGAACCGTATATCCGTGGTGTTCACCCAACCATGTACCGGGGGCGGGTGTGGACGCAGCGACAGCTGGCGGGTTTCGGTCCGCCTGAAGAGACGAATAAACGCTACAAATTTCTTCTTCAGCAGGGGGCAACGGGGATCAACGGCGTCTTTGATTACCCGACCCTGCGCGGCTACGACAGCGATGACCCGGAGGTATACGCCGATGTAGGCCGCGGAGGCGTTGCCATTGACACTATCGAAGATATGCGAATCTTATTTGACGGGATTGCGATCGACAAGGTCAGCGTATCACTGGTCACATGTCAACCTATCTGTAATATCTCGATCCAGTCGATGTATTTTGCCAACGCCGAGCGAAAAGGAATGTCCCTGAACATATTAACGGGAACGAGCCAGAATGACTTCCTGATGGAGACAGCCATTACAACCGCCCCGAGCGTCCTGCCGCCAAAAGCTTCCTTCAAGTTGAGCTGTGATGCCATTGAATTCTGCACAAGAAATGTGCACCGGTGGAATCCCATCAGCTTTGCCGGCTACAATTACCGGGAAGCCGGATGCACGGCACCCCAGGAAGTTGCGTTTGTCATTTCCTGTGCCATTGCCTGTTGCGAGGAACTGATCCGGCGGGGCCTCGAAATTGACAGCTTCGCTCCCAGGCTCAGCTATTTCCTCTCCGCACACAATGATGTCTTTGAGGAAATCGCAAAGTACCGGGCTGCGCGAAGAGTCTATTACAGAATCATGAAGGAGCGGTTCGGCGCAACTAATCCTCGTTCCCTGATGTTCCGGTTCCACGTGCAGACAGCCGGTGTAGCTCTTACTGCCCAGCAGCCTTTGAACAACATTGCCAGGGCTGCCTACCACGCCCTTTCTGCCGTACTGGGTGGAGCCCAGTCGGTGCATGTTGACGCTTACGACGAGGCGCTATGCACGCCCACGGAGCTTTCGTCATTGACGGCGCTACGCACGCAGCAAATCCTGCAAATGGAAACAGGTGTCACCAATACGGTGGATCCATTAGGCGGATCATATTTTGTGGAATCTCTGACCAATAAAATGGAGGCCGCGGTCGAAAGAATTATCTCGGAAATTGACAGCATGGGCGGTATTGTCAAGGCAGTCGAGAAGGGATGGATTCATAATGAAATAGCGTCTGCCGCTTATCAGTATCAGGTTGCCATTGAATCCGGCGAGATGCCCATCGTCGGGGTAAATTGTTTTAGGATCGAAGATGAAGTCCTTCCCATAGAACTTTTCAAGGGCCCGGAAACGCTGCGTATCCAGGAAGAGAAACTGAAAAGGAACAGGAAGAACCGAAATTCCGCGGAAGCTGCGAAGGCCCTCGATGCTATTACCAGATGTTGCGAGCGAGATGGAAACCTTATGGAGGTCATTGTGGACGCCGTGAAGACTTACGTTACGGAAGGAGAAATATCAAAGACTCTGAAGACCTTTTATGGGATATGGCACCCACCCCTCTTCTAAGTAATCAGGGAACTTTCCAGGAGAACAGACGATGAGCAAAACAAAAAGGATTCTTGTAGCCCGCCTCGGCATGGATGCCCACTGGAGGGGTAGCATCGTGGTGGCAAGGGCTTTGAGGGATGCGGGAATGGAGGTGATTTATATAGGCAATCAGATGCCTGAAGGAATCGTAAAGACCGCCATCCAGGAGAGTGTAGATATCATCGGCTTAAGTTCCCTCTCAGGCAACCACATGATCCTGGCCCCGGAGGTCGTCCGGATTCTCAAAAGAGTGGGCGCGGACGATATAAAAGTAATCTTCGGGGGAACTGTGCCTCCCGAGGATATTCCCCTGCTGAAGGAAGCTGGGATCTCGGAGGTGTTCGGCCCAGGGACCTCCCTTAAGAGAATCATCGATTTCGTCAACTCCCTGGACTGAACATGTTTGTCATCCCCGCCCCCTTCTTGTCATTCCCGCCCCCCCACTTGTCATTCCCGACACGACCGGGAACCCAGTCTTCACACTGCATCAAACTATTTGAAGACACTTGAGGAAATGTATATATTCCCAGGTATGAGAAGTAGGTACTGTCTTGTAATTCTGCGTTTATAATCATTTGACATCGCGGAGGCATAGAAGGTAATATAAAGCCATGAGTGAAACATTTCGTCGTGTCATCGATCTGGTCATTCATTCAGGAGATGCTCGGATATCCGAGCATGGATACGATGAAATGATTGAGGACGGCATATATGCCCGCGATGTCCTAGCAGGATTAACCGAGGGAACTGTCATCGAGGATTATCCGCAACATCCGAAAGGTCCCTGCGTGCTGGTATTGCAAAAGGATGGTCGCGGTGAACCAATCCACGTTGTGTGGGGAATCCCGAGAGGACGTACGTCTCCGGCAGTTCTGATTACTGCGTATCGGCCTGATCCTAAGCGGTGGACTGACGACTTTATGAGGAGAAAAGAATGAAGAAAAAAACTCATACAAAATTGATCCGCGAGGGGCGATACATCGCCGAAGTGGATGTTGAATTGATTGAGACGGCTGATGACTGGTCACCCTATTTATCTGTGGAGGATTCTCATAAACTTGACGATGTCCGCAATGCACTGAAACAGCGAGACCTACGGGCGGCTTTGCGGCTTGCCCGTGTATACAGTCTCACCCCCGTAGCAGCCTGATACAACTTGCAGAAGTAGCTATACGCATGCGCGCAAGCGCCAATCTGACACCCCAATGTCATTCCCCGCCCCTTTTTGTCATTCCCGTTTTCTCATTGTCATTCCCGACACGACCGGGAACCCAGTCTTCACACCGCATCAAAATATTTGAGGTCATTTAAGAAAACGTATATAGTTATCAGTAAGGCTAAGCGCATAATTCAAACGCAGATTAACTTGAAATTGAGGAGAACTTGATATGCCAAATTGGAATATCAAGTTTAGTGCACTGAGACATGAAAGATAAATACTCTATTATTCCCGTAGAGCGGATTGAAAGAGTCATTCTGCTTCTCCAAGGTCATAAAGTGATCCTCGATAAGGATTTGGCGGTTCTTTACGGTGTTTCTACGGGCAATCTAAACAAGGCAGTAACCAGGAATATTGACCGCTTTCCCGATGATTTCATGATCCAATTAACGGAAGAGGAATTTAAGAACTTGAAATTCCATATTGGAATATCAAGATGGGGCGGGACGCGCAAGCTACCGCGAGCTTTTACTGAGCAGGGTGTGGCGATGCTTTCGAGCGTGCTACAAAGCCCACGAGCCATTCTGGTCAACATTGAAATCATGAGAGCATTCGTCAGGCTCAGGCAGATGCTCATCTCGAATGCAGAACTGGCCCGCAAGCTCAATGCCCTTGAGAAGAAGTACGATGCTCAATTCAAGGTTGTCTTCGATGCAATGCGCGAGTTGATGACACCGCCGGACAAACCACGTAGGCGAATTGGTTATTAAACGCTCATGCCCATTGGGCACCTCAAAGCACTATACTTGTCCCCACGGTGGCGGCCAACCAAGACAAATTAAAATTCCTACTTTTTCCATTGTCATTCCCGCCTCGATCGGGAATCCAGCCCTGCAGTAAATCAAAATATTTGAAGTCATTTAAGAAAGTGTGTATAATCTCAGAAAGGGGATAAGGATTTATGGCAAAAGGTCCCGAAGAGTGGTTTACACAGGCTGAATATGATCTGTCCACCGCCGATTATATGTTCGATGGTGGAAGATATTTCTATGCCGTGTTCATGTGCCATCTATCAATAGAAAAGGCATTGAAGGGACTCTATCAGAAGAAACTCGAAATTGTTCCACCAAAAGTACATAATCTAATATTCCTTATCGAAAAAATCGGATTGGAATTACCGACGGTCTTATGTGATTGGGTTTTTGCCATTAACCGGGTGAGTATTCCGACTCGCTATCCTGAAAACTTAGTGAAACTTCAGAAGGACTTTGATAAAGAAAGAACAAAAGAAATTCTTGAACAGAGCAAGGAAGTGTTGCAATGGTTAAAAGCACAGTTATAGAAGCATTAGCCTTCATGAGAGAGTGCTTGGAAGAAGAGGGATTGCGCGTGGCAAAAATTATCTTATTTGGCTCATATGCGCGCGAGAAAGCTACGGAAGAAAGCGATATAGATGTGGCAATTGTATCAGATGATTTCAGGAATAAGGACATTTTTGAGCGGGCAAAACTGACGCAAGATCCTGAAATACTGACAATCAGGAAATACATGATCCCTCTGGATATTATCACATTAACCACGGAAGAATACGAAAGTGGATCATCCCTCATTTCCCTCTACGCCCAGGATGGCGAAGTGGTCTATGCCGCATGAGAGCATAGATTCAATGTGTCTCTGAAATCCCACCTGTCTTTCTCATTCAATTATACCGAAGCAGGAAATAGAAAGAGCTGAATTTTATAGGAAAGAATTTTTGAGCAGGAGGGAAAAGAAATGAGTGACTTGAAGAAATATATAGCTGATAGAAAAAAGAAAGACAAAGAATTCGCCAATGGTTTTGACGAAGGTTATGAGCAGTTCAAGATCGGGATCGTTCTTCGTCAAGCGCGTGAATCTGCTGGTTTGACCCAGGAGGATCTGGCAAATCGTCTGAATACTAAGAAAACGGCCATCTCAAAAGGATTGAGAACCATGCAGAAGATATAAAGCTGTCAACATTGGATCGGGTGGCGAAGGCATTGGGAAAACGATTACAGATCCATATTGCGTAGGATTACCTGCCTTATGGCTATGGTATTCAATATTGACTGAAAGTAGTAATGGTTGGGGGGCTCCTGGGTTTGAACTGGTTCTCTTAATTCAAAAACGGCTATGTGCAACATCGCCGCCGGGTATGCCGCCACACAGCGTCAGGTAATCTACAGACGTGTCGAAATACCGGGTATAAGCGAATATCGCAAAAGGTGCATGGGGGTGAACTCATGAAAAATAAGCATTCGCAGGAAAAGCATGGAGAATCCGGCCCGATAACGCCTCTATCGGAAAGTAAGATGCTATACCACCTTTCCGGCATCAAGGTTGTTAAGAAAGGGACAATACCCGCGGACATTCACGCAAAAGGCGAAATTTATGATTTATCAATTCTCCCCACATTTTCATTATGTGCATGTTATCTCGGATATGCGAATTATAAAATACTGGAGGAAGAAAAGGTTGAGATTCCCGTCGGCTTGATCTGGGATCTGTTTAACTTTACATCCAGTCTGACCACGGGCGGGCAAATAATGGATCGGCATATGATGATCATTGAGAAGGCTTTCGAGTTGCTTGGCTTCCATGCGGATCTTTCAGTCAGGGATCAATATGTCGTTGTCATTGATGGAATATCAAAGATTAAGGTCAGGGAGAGCAGTAAAACGAAATACGTTGGTTTCAACGCAAACGGCATAAATCCGGACATTTTCTCACAGATGTTGATGCGCGCTTTACTCAGGAGCTTTTAAATGCATCCTCTTTTTGACTACAGGAATTGAGCGCGGAGAAAGGAGATCATCATGGACGATCTGTTTACGAAGAAAGTGCGAGCGGCGGCAGTTGCGGGATGGTGGACACTGTTGATCGTTGCTTGTTTTGGTCTTGTTCAGTGGTTGCTGTACCTGTTCATCATGTCCCGTCGGCCGGATTGTCTGTTGGCCCTCATGGGAGGAGCCGTTACGTGGTCGACGCTCATCACGATGTGGCTGTGGACCTTAGCAGCCTTCAAGATCGGCGTCTGGTTTGTGGCTCTCGTGGTTATCTGGCTTACCTTATGGGCGCGACAGCTTTCACGCCATAAGGAATAAGTACTGCCACCTCTTTCATTCCCGCCCCTCCTTTTGTCATTCCCGCCCCCTTCTTGTCATTCCCGCGCAGGCGGGAATCCAGTGTATCTCAGTAGTGCAGACCTTCAGGTCTGCTGTGTCACCATTTAAATGTAGTGCGTACCTTTAGGTGCGCTGTATTGGCAGGACTATAGGGGCTGTTGCCCAAAGCCTG